>CAYGPI010000027.1:0-27822 GCA_964351745.1 uncultured Francisellaceae bacterium | reverse complement strand
CGCTAAAAGCTTAAGTATGGGTATAATTACCAATTAAACTAAAGGGGTAGCACATGAATGCTGAAGAGCTCTATATGAGTCAAGCCATACAAAAATACGTATTAAAAAGCTCTAGCAAAGAGCCAACTTTGCTTAAAAACCTAAGATTAGAAACCCAGCTCTCTACCAATTTTCCTCAAATGCTCTGCGGGCCTACTGAAGGGCAGTTTCTTAAATTGCTCATAGGAATCAGTGGAGCGAAAAATGTTCTTGAAATTGGCACCTTCACTGGATATTCAACTTTATATATGGCTTCAGCTCTACCTGCTGATAGTCAGCTCATTACCTGTGAAATCGACGAGCATCACGCTAGCATTGCTCAAAAATATTTTGACCAAAGCCCCTATGGGCACAAAATAAGCTTAAAGCTAAACCCCGCCATCGAAACAATTAAAGAGATTGAGCACACACTAGACTTTGTCTTTATTGATGCCGATAAAAACGGTTATCTTAATTACTTTGAAGCTGTGCTTCCTAAGCTTAAAACAGGTGGCTTAATCGTCATCGACAATACACTTTGGGGTGGAAGAGTTTTAGATCCTCGCGATAAAGAAACCAAAGTCATCGCCCAACTCAATTATATGCTAAGTCAAGACGAACGCGTTGAGGCCACACTACTGCCTATACGTGATGGTATGACTCTTTGTAGAAAAAAAGGATAGAAAATCCCCTTCAGCCAACCCATCAAAAAATTTGTTTTGCTGGGTTGGATTTAGCTCTAAGCGTCTTCACTCAAGGCAACCCCACAGGCCATTCTTGCTCCACCCCCGCCTAAAACCTTAGGCTGATCAGAAAAATTATCGCCATGAGCATGAATCATCACACTGCGATCCATCAAATCACTCAGCTTAATTTTAGGCGCAAGCACCTCTGTCTGACAGCTGCCAGCTGCATCACAATACAAAGGAGGCAAATCTCCCAAGTGACCTTTTAAGTCATATGGACCTAAATGCTTTAAAGTTTTGTCTGGATCTAAATGACCGCCAGCAGCAAGACCAGCGATGTAAATACCATCTTTAACTTGCCCCTCACATGATGGATTCTCATGAATATGAAAGCCATGCATACCTGGAGAAAAATCTTTAATATCTGGAAGGATTAAAATCCCAAAAGGGCTCTCTTTAAAAGTAACCGCTCCAATTTTATGTCCAATCCCATTTTTATTTGAGTCAGATACCAATTGGAATACATCGACCGAAAGCGTTTCACTAAAACATGAAAATGAAACAAGGTATAAAAACAAAATTTGCCATGCTCTTATCATCGTCTTCTCCTTAAGACAAAAGAGTGGGGATTACCCACCCTTTCTCTACTTTTTATAACATAGGTGCTATCACTAAACTTACAATAGCCATCACATTAATCAAAATGTTCATGGCAGGACCTGATGTATCTTTGAATGGATCACCAACGGTATCACCAACAACAGCCGCAGTATGCACATCCGTACCCTTACCGCCTAAATTGCCCTTTTCGATATATTTTTTGGCATTATCCCAAGCGCCACCGGCATTGGCCATCATAAGCGCTAAAAGCACGCAGCTTAACAAGGCACCGCCAAGCATACCGCCTAAGGCTTCTGGGCTAAGTCCAAAACCAACGATTGCTGGTGCTGAAACAGCAATGGTACCAGGCAAGATCATCTTCTTTAAAGCTGCTGTTGTTGCAATATCAACACATCTTGCAGTGTCTGGCTCAGCTGTACCTTCTAGTAAACCTGCAATTTCCTTAAATTGACGACGTATCTCTTCAATCATGGCAAAAGCAGCATCACCGACAGCTGTCATTGTAATGGCCGCTATAAGAAATGGTAAAACGCCGCCAATAAATAACCCTATTAAAACTTGAGGATTACCTAACTCTAATTTAAAACCAGTTTTGTGAGCTGCAACTGTCTCAACAAAAGCTGTGATAATGGCCAATGCAGCAAGAGCCGCTGCCCCTATCGCAAAACCTTTACCAATCGCTGCCGTTGTATTGCCAAGCTCATCTAAAGAGTCTGTAATCTTTCTTGTTTCTTCTCCCAGACCACCCATTTCAGCGATACCGCCTGCGTTATCTGCAACGGGACCATAAGCATCAATGGCCATCGTTATACCAACGGTTGCAAGCATACCAACGGCAGCAATACCTACGCCATATAAGCCTGAAAAGTAAGTCGAAAAATAAATGATACCGCATATCGTTAGAACAGGAATAACAACAGATTCCATGCCTATCGCGAGACCAGCTATCATCACTGTCGCAGGACCTGTTTTACCCGCATTCGCAATACGCTTTACAGGTGCACCAGCTGTATAATATTCTGTGGCTAACCCAATAATAATGCCACCAATTGCGCCACTAACGACAGCTCCCCAAACACCTAGACTAATGCCTGACTGCTTAATCACGAAAAAAGATGCTGCGATAAACATAAGTGCCGCAGCAATCGTGCCTGCTCTAAGTGCAACTTCCGGCTTTTTGGCAGATAGTTGTCGAATCAAGAAAATCCCTAATAAGGAGCAAACCAGCCCTATCGATGCCAAGCCTAAAGGCAAGAACATTAGGCCATTTGGTACAGACACATTTAAAAAGGATAACTCTGAAGCTGTCATAGTTGAAGCTATCGCTATGGTTGCAATCATAGAGCCGCAGTAAGACTCAAAAATATCTGATCCCATACCAGCAACATCACCAACATTGTCACCAACATTATCCGCGATAACACCTGGGTTACGTGGGTCATCTTCTGGGATCCCCGCTTCTAGCTTGCCTACCAAGTCAGCGCCGACATCAGCACTTTTAGTGAAGATCCCACCACCAACACGTGCAAAAAGAGCAACCGTAGACGCCCCCATACCAAAACCATGGATATAATGCACAGTGACTGGATCGCTCCCCCAAATATAATATAGAGTGCCTAATCCAACCAAACCAAGCGATGCCACGGTAACACCCATGACAGAGCCACCAAAGAACGCAACTGTCAGCGCAGCAGATTGCCCCTTTTTGTGAGCTGCGTTCGTTGTTCGAACATTCGCTTTAGTCGCCGTAAACATGCCAATATAACCTGCTGCTGCAGAGCAAACAGCTCCCACAGCAAACGAAACAGCTGTGCGCCAACCTAGCTCCTCGCTAGGAGTAAGCATTAATAAAATGAATAGGATACCCGCAAACCAAGCCAACATCTTATATTCGCGCTTCATAAAAACCATGGCACCTAAATGAATAGCTTCACTGATTTGAATGATTTTTCCTTCGCCAGCACAGTATCCAACCACAATGCGATATAGCATGAAGGCCATAGCGAGCCCCACTAAGCCAAACAGGGGCGCGCAATATTGCGTTAATTCCATTCTCTACTCCACTTAAAGTTATATACCAAACAAATTAGGACCTAAAACGTTGCTCTAGTTTACGTTTTTCAGCTCCATTAGCATAATTTTCATGAGAATAATAAATGATCTAAGAATCTAAACTTTTTATATGGTTAAGCGGTCCAATCCCGGCTTAATTAGGGCTATAATGACCTAAGTTCAATTCTTCAAAGTTAACTAGGTGAATCATGGGATTAAGAGAAGTTAGTGTAGGCAAAAAAGTACCAGACGATATCAACGTTATTATTGAAATACCAGCCCACGGAGAACCAATCAAATACGAAGTAGATAAAGAGACTGGTGCTTTATTCGTTGATAGGTTTATGGCAACTAGCATGCGCTATCCGTGCGACTATGGTTACATCCCGCATACCCTATCTGAAGACGGCGATCCAGTTGATGTATTGATCATTGCACCGATGCCTTTAAACCGTGGTAGTGTCGTACGATGCCGCCCTATTGGCATGCTAAAAATGACTGATGAATCTGGTGAAGATGCCAAAATTCTGGCTGTACCCATCGACAAGCTCACCCCCATTTACAGGGATGTCCACTCGCCAGAGGATGTCTCTGGCTTATTGTTAAAGCAAATCAGTCATTTCTTTGAGCATTACAAAGATCTAGAAGAAGGCAAGTGGGTTAAGCTGCAAGGCTGGGTAGATGCCAATGCTGCTAAAAAAGAAATTTTGGATTCTGTCAAACGTTATGAAGACACGCCGGACAAGCCTGCCTTTTAACGAAAAGAAAGAAGGGCGCTACAGCAAGCGCCCTTCTTTTCCTTTCTTCTCTCAGATGCGTGAATTATCAATAGCTTTTTGAAGTTTATCTTCAGTCGTTGAGCCAGGAATAAACACTGGTGGCTTTGCTGCATCCTGAGTATTTGGTGCAATAATAATAGCTGGAATGCCCCTAATACCTATCTGTTGAGCTAACTGCATATTCTCTTGTAACCCAGTCATCACTTCTGGAGATTCCATATCTAATTTCAATTGCTCAAGATTCAGGTCAACTTTAACTGCTAACTCAAAAATCTTAGTCTCATCAAGCTTTGCTTGATTTGTCATTAACGCCTCATGAAAGACGAGATATTTATTTTGCTTGTGTGAAGCCAAGGCAGCTTTTGCCGCTGTCACAGAATGCCCACCCAAAATAGGTAAGTCTTTATAAACAACACGCAAATCTGTGTTCTTATCGACAACACTATCAACAACGCTGCGCATTTTTTTACAGTATTGACACTGATAATCAAAAAACTCAACTAAAGTTACTTTAGAATTCTCAGGCTCAAAAGCTGGGCTTGTTGATTTAAAGATAGAGTCATGTTTTTCAATAATAGTCTTCACGGTAGCTTGTTCAAGCTCTGTGGTTTCTTTCTTTTGTAGAGCTTGTAGCGCTTCTTTGATGACTTCTGGGTTTTCAACAAGATATTCATGGATTAGTTTTTGGAACTCTTGTTTTTCTTTTGGGGCAAACGCCGCTTTTAATGGAAAAAAAGCTGCCGTACCGGCAATCAAGAGCACAGATAAAATACTTAATCGCTTTAGATTCATGATAATCCCTTATTCTCGTTAAATAAAAAATGTTAAGAGCTAAATAGTCAAAGAAGGACTCTCTTTTTTGCTCTGCTACGTATTATAGCGCACACAAAGGGACAAATATGCTCTCATTTCCTTAGACTAGCCAATATACTTATTCATTATACTTACTAAATGGTTGTGAAACCGAGCTTCTTCATAGAGATGCCAATTTAACTTCATGTACCATTTTTCTTTATCAGGCGTAAATAAATAAATTTGTTCGAATTGAAGATCCTTTGCCAAAGACTCTACAGCTGAAACTAATTGCTGACCTACTCCCTGACCTCGAAACTCAGGCGTGACATAAACACTTGAAAGCCAAGGTGTCATGGCTGCAGCTTTCTCATAACCTGGCATATCTTGAGATATCAAACTTGCTGAGCCAATTGCCTCACCCTGCTTCTCTAAAATAAACGTATGCGGCAAGCCATTTTTTAATGGGCGCTCTTTCAAATCATCAATGACATCTTCAATGCTCCTTTCTGGACGCATATATCCCCACTGATGATGAAACCACTGAGCCAACACTGGCACAAATTGAGGGTTCTGATGTAATGAAACTATCGGCATTCTAACTCCCTTAAGATAAGAGCAAAGGATAGCAAAATTATCTAAATTTTACGATTTCCCAAAGGGACTAGGAGCTGTTAACTCAATTTCTTCAAGCTCCGATATCTCTTGCATAGAAAGATCATACGGCTTTTGAATCACCTGCTCTTCATCACCAATGTCACCCTCAAGACTTGACACCTCTTCCATTAAAGAATCATGAAATTCATCAATCATAGGCTCTTCACCTTTCATAAGCTCTAAGTTGACTGGCTCGAAATCTGCCTGCTCGATTTCCTCCTGCTCATCCCTAAAATCAACCACTGAATCCGCTTGATGATTATCAGCCAACTCAAATTCATGCAAAATTTTAATCATCCAATTCGAACGCTCAATCGCGTCAAGCTTAAGAGCATCAAAACCCCTATCGACCTGCTCGCCTATCGAAACTAAAACCTCTTCCCGCTCTTTGGCCAACCAATCTCTAGTGGGATCACAAGCCTCTATCACATCATTTAAAGTATTTTTAGCTTTTTCCCATACATCACTATGGATCCCCTCATTTAAAGCAAGCCAATACATATAAGCCTGCCAAGGACCTTGAATAAATGATTTCAAGTCATGACTTAAATGTGCCGCCCTATGATTCTGAAGCGTGCTATGAACAAACGCCTTCACTATCATATCAATATCTTTGCCAATGTTAGCCTTTGTCTCTCGGCACTTGTCTATTCTGGGACTCCTAACCCCGATTTTATTTTTAAGATCACTCAAGACCTCTAAAAAAATATCTTGGCTGTCATCGTATTCCTTTATCACTTGATCAACGGCATGGATAAAAGTGCTTTCAGCATGCTCACTCAAGGCTTCACTCTTGGCCTCTTCAACTAAAAATGACAACAATGCCCTCGCTGGATGATCATTTTTGTGATAAAAAGACAAGTCAGAAGCCGCAACCTTCATGTAAGTCACCTGCAACTTTGTAAGATGGATTTTCATAGATTCAGATATTGAAGAGTCATATACCAAAACATTAAACAATAACTCAACGGCATGCGATGCCTCTTTTAAATGAGGATCCTTTAACTTCCCTTGCTCATTCATACTTAAATTCATCTGATACTGAAATTCTTCTAATAAGCGAATAAGAGAATCAGTTAATGAGCTTAATATGATCAGTCGCCCTTGAGGTATGTCTACCGAAGACTGCGCACCATCCCGACCTTTGTTATCCTTTGGTGAATAATGCGTATTTCGATCTGATTTCTCCCAACTCCCCACATGATCCTCTCTTTAAAGAATATGGCATGCCAAACATACTGAGTTAGAAAGTGACTCTCTCTATAAAGTTCAATCTTTTTTAAAAAACACTGGAGATTTATAGATCAAAGAGATTTTTTAAGGAAAATAAACTAGGTGGGACAGTAAAAAAATAAGAATAGTTGTGCTTTTAAACAGTGCCTAACAAAGAAAAAGGGAGGTTGCCCTCCCTTTGAACAGACTAAGCTAACTCTTTTAGTAGCTTTAAAGCTGTCGCTTTAACAGATTTACGTGCAGGTTTTGCAGCAATTTTAATGTCTTCACCTGTGAAAGGATTACGACCCATGCGTGCTTTCGTCGCTTTTTTAGCAATCCGACGAATTTTAACACCTAGTTCAGGAATCGTCACTTCACCAGAGCCTTTAGCCTTAACATGACGCTCAACCAGATTTTTCAAAGCACTAAACACTTTTTTAACTTCAGGCTTGCCCAAATCAGTCATTTCTGCAATGTCAGCAATAATCTGTGCTTTCGTTTGCTTTTGAGTGATCGCAGAAACTGGCATTTGACTGCTAGCTTTCGATGAGCGCTTTTCAACAGGCTTTTTAGCAACCGTTTTTTTAGCAGTTGTCTTAGCTTTTGTTTTAGCGACAGCTTTTGGCTTCGCTTTAGCGACCGCCGCTGTCTTTGCTTTAACCTTAGAGACTGCTTTTGTCTTTGCTTTTGACTTAGCGGCAACTTTCGTTTTCACATTAGTCTTAACTGCAGCTTTTGTTTTTACAGTTTTTTTTGTCGTTGCGCGAGCTGCTGTCTTTTTAGCAGCGCTCTTAGCTGCAGGTTTTTTACGGGTTGCCATTTAAATTATCCTCCAAATTTGACACCAGCAAACGTTAACATACCCTCTTTAAAAAGAAAATACTTTTTAGCTAACAACAGGCTATTTACACTTCAAAATAATATATTTACAGGTATTTTATAAAAATATTAGCTTTTATTACCAAATAATCCTCCACCCATCACTGATAAATATGCTCTTTTAAAATCAATGAAGTGCTTTGTGAGGTGGCTCACCACTCCTCATGGAGCTAATATTGACCAATGATATTGGCCTGATTGATCCTTTTGAGCACAAAACCTATCATGCAAACGGCTCTCCCTGCCCTGAAAAAATTCTAACCGATAAAGCTCAATCGCATATCCCCCCCAATAGTCTGGACATACCACATCCTGCTCTGCTAAAGCATCTATTTTATCTTCTAAATATTGTCTAGAAGGGATCGTCTTACTTTGCGGTGAGATAATCGCCGCTTTCTGACTCGATATTGGTCGTGATTTAAAATAGGCAGATGATATAGATGGCTCAACCTTAGTAGCATGCCCTTGAAATCGAACTTGCCTCGATAATGGTGCCCAAAAGAAACATCCTGCAACCTCAGGCATGAGTGCCATTTGCTCAGCTTTAGCACTTTGGTAGTTCGTATAAAAAACCAAGCGATCCTTTGTAATTTCTTTTAATAAAACAACACGAGCATCTGGCGCAGGGGAGCTTGTCGCAAGAACAAAAGCTGTCGAATCTATAATATTGGCTACTAAAGCTTCGTTTAACCAAGTTTCAAGCAAAATAATGGGGTTATCAGGAAGATTTGAAACATGGAGCTCTGCTCCACCATATTCTCTTCTGTGATCATGATAGTCTGACATCTTTAAACCTCCTTTCTAAGGTCTTAAGATACCATCAAGCTTAGTGGGCAGCAAAAAGTTAATAAACTCACCGTCAACCATTATTCACCACTGACATGATGAATCTTAACTCGCTCGGTAAGACGGCAAAAAAGCTCATATGGAATTGTCCCTGCGTGTCTTGCAACTTCCTCAACAGGCAAAGACTCTCCCCAAAGAATGACTCTATCTCCAACCTTAGCTTCTGGACAATCCTGCAGATTCACGGCAACCATATCCATAGAAACACGCCCTACAAGCGATAGTCGTTTTCCACCTAAAAAAACGGGGGTTAGATTCTTGGCATGCCATGGATACCCATCGCCATAACCAACAGCGATAATGCCAATATTACCTTTCTTTGGACAAGTCCAGGTCGCACCATATCCAACTGTATCGTTAGGCACTATGCTTTGGATAGCAATGAGCGTCGAACTAAATTCCATCGCGGGCTTTAACCCAAAATCTATCCCACAACTATTTGGAAATGGAGAGGCTCCATACAAAGCTAATCCAGGTCTAATCCAATCACCATGAGACATTTGCCACCCTAAAATAGCAGCAGAATTAGCCATCGAACGTTGACCCGGCAAATGATCAATTGTCTCCATAAAATGTTGGTACTGCTTAAGAGTAATCTCATCTCTCTTATCATCAGCTTGCGCAAAATGACCCATGAAGCCAATAACCTCAATCGCCTTGTTTTCAAACACTTCATGATAAATACGATCTGCTTGAGCAAGCGGAAAACCTAAGCGATTCATGCCTAAGTTAAATTTTATCCAAACTTTAATTTTTTTTGAGGTATTCTTGTTTTTTAAGAACTCAATCTGATGAGGCGCATGCAACACAACCGTTAGATCAAAATTTAGAATATCATCTATTTCGTCAGAGCTAAAAAAGCCTTCCATAAGCACAATATCTTTAGTCACACCGCAAGCTCTTAACTTTAGAGCTTCCTCAAGACACGCAACACCAAAAGCATCAGCCTCTTCTAAAGCTAGTGCAACAGACTCAAGCCCATGACCATAACCATTGGCCTTCACCATGGCCATAATCTTTTTACCAGGAGCTAACGCTCGAATTCTATTTAAATTATGTTTGAGAGCCTGATGTGAAATAGTCGCAACTAAGGACCTTCCCATAAATATCCTTATAATGGAATTTCTGGTAACGGGATATCAAAATCCGACGGCACCATATGCTGATTACTCATAAAATTATTGAATCTTGCGTACTGCCCGGTAAAGGTAAGTCTTACTGTCCCAATAGGACCATTTCGATGCTTACCAAGTATCATTTCAGCCGTTCCTTTATCAGGGCTGTCTTCATGATAGACTTCGTCTCTATAAATAAAGACGATTAAATCGGCATCCTGCTCAATCGCACCAGACTCTCTAAGATCTGACATCACTGGTCGTTTATTAGGTCTTTGCTCTAAGCTCCGATTTAATTGAGAAAGAGCAACAACCGGAATATTAAGTTCTTTTGCTAATGCTTTTAATGATCGAGAAATTTCAGAGATCTCATTTGTTCTGTTTTCAAAGTTACCAGAGCCTCTCATTAACTGCAGATAATCAATCACAATTAAACCTAAATCATGACCGTCACGAACAAGTCGTCTCGCTCTTGCTCTAACTTCCAGTGGACTCAATGCCGGCGTATCATCGATGAACATATTAGCCTTATCCAGCCAAGTGACAGCATTCGATAATTTATTCCACTCATCTTCTTTAAGGCGACCATTGGCCAAACGACTCAAATCTATCGAGCCAAGAGACGCGAGCATACGATTAGCAATACTCTCAGAAGGCATCTCCATACTAAACACTAAAACTGCTTTTTCAGACTTAATGGCGACGTGCTCTGCCATATTCATCCCTAAAACAGTTTTTCCCATAGAAGGACGACCAGCGACAATCACAAGATCAGCTTTTTGCAATCCATTCGTCATTTCATCAAAGTCTTTAAACCCAGATGGAAGACCATTCATTGAGCCTGGATTATCCCGACGCTCTTCAATAGTTTCTAAAGCCCTAGCAGCAATCAATTTGATATTCTCAGGCCCTTCATTTTGATTGCCCTTCTCTGCAATCTTAAAAACTTTTTGCTCTGCTTCATCTAAAACTTCAGAGCTTGAGCGACCATCTGGGCGTGAAGCAATTTCTTGAATATCAATACCAACCCTAATGAGTTGACGTAAAATTGATCGTTCACGAACAATATCAGCATAAACAACGACATTAGCAACGGTTGCAATATTCTCAACAAGATCTTTTAGATAATCCCAACCACCAGCTTTTTCCAATAATTGCTGCTCTTTGAGCCACTCAGGAATCGTTACAATATCTAAAGGTTTATTAGATGCCGCCAAGGATTGCATGCCAGAAAAAATAGCCTGATGCTCTGCCTGATAGAAATCTGTTGAAGTTATCTTCCCCGCAACCAAATCCCAAGCATCACTGTCAATCATCAAGCCACCCAAGACTGCTTGCTCTGCCTCAATGGAATGAGGTGGTTTCCTGACTTCTTGCTCGCTCATTTTTGGATGGTGTTTATACGTCGATTCGCTCACAAATAACCCTTAGACTAGATAGCTCATACTGATAAATAGCGTACTTGCGCTTGATACTGAATACAATACTTACGACGCAATCTATAGCAGTTATAGCTTAATTTTTTCTATTCAATGACAAAAATTTGAAGTCAAAGATGATTACTAAACAAGTTAAAACGGTAAGATAAGAGGTCATGAGAAAGGAAAAAGATCCTATCAGCCATTGGCTGATAGGATCAGAAGAAGATTAACCCTCTTCAGGAACAATACTAACTTTAGCTGTTGCCGTCACTTCAGCATGAAGCTGACACATGACTTCAAAGTCACCTATTTCACGAATAGGACCATTAGGAAGACGAATATCTTGTCTTTCTAATTTAACACCCTTTTCTTGATAAGCCTTTGCAATTTCTAAAGTACTAATTGAACCGTAAAGTTTACCTTCATCAGCAGCTCTTGCTGAAATGGTAACAGATACTGCTTCAATTTCTGCAGATTTAGCTTGAGCGACACTCAAACGATCGCCCGCAGCTTTTTCTAGTATAGCTCTTTGAGCTTCAAAGTTAGCTAAATTATCTTTGGTTGCAGGAGCAGCTTTGCCCCTAGGAATTAGAAAATTACGACCGTAACCGTTAGCTACACGAACTTTCGTTCCAAATTTACCAAGATTTCTTATATTCTCTAGTAGAATTACTTCCATTAGTCGATTCCTCAAACTCTAGTGTTTATCGCAGTAAGGCAATAACCCTAAAAAACGTGCGTGTTTAATAGCTGCCACGAGACGCGCTTGATATTTTTTAGCAACGCCTGTGATACGAGCAGGTACAATCTTACCCGTTTCACTGATGTATTTTCTCAGTAGCTTTACATTTTTATAATCAATCGATTCATCTGGAATCTTACCTTCTGAAAACGGACAAAATTTCTTTTTAGATCCGCGAAAACGCCATCCTGCCATGTTAACCCCCTATATTATGCTGCTTGTTCACTTGCTTTATCATCTTCAGGCTTAAGCATAACCGATACATCAGTTATGGCTTCTTTACGTAATAAGATAAGATCTCTTAAAATCGAATCATTATACTTAAAAGCATGTTTAAGCTGAGCTAAAGCATCCAAATTACATTCGATGTTTAACATCACGTAATGGGCTTTGTGGATTTTGTTAATTGGATACGCAATTTGTCTACGGCCCCAATCTTCAGAGCGATGTGTTTTACCACTTGTGCTATCAATTATCGATTGATAACGCTCAAGCATTTGAGGCACTTGCTCTGATTGGTCCGGATGGACAAGTAATACAATTTCGTAATGACGCATAGTTTTTACTCCCTACGGTTTATACAGCTCCACAACTTAATTGTTATGGAACAAGGAGAAGTTGTATAAATAACTTCATTGGCTCATATAGCCAAGGGGACTCATTATAGTTGAGCCATACCTCGCACACAAGCAAAATGTTAGATTTCTAATTCTAATCAAAGGTCTTATTGAGACCTTTGGCGATACACCTCATAGAGGCAAATGCCACAGGCTACAGAAACGTTCAAACTTTCCATGGATTTGCTCATGGGAATAAAAGCCGTGTAGTCACAGTAGCTTTTCGTCTTCTGGCGAAGCCCCTTTCCTTCAGAGCCCATCACAATAGCAATCGGCCCTTTCAAATCATGCTCTGCTATCGGTTTTGCCGAATCATTGAGATCCGTACCAATAATCCAAACCCCTAATTTTTGCATAGATTGAATACAACGAGATAAATTGGTGACCTGCACATAAGGCACCATCAAGTCGCCACCTGAAGCAGACTTTCTTGCTACCGATGTTAAGGGACTAGCGTTCTTCAGCGTGGAAACCACAGCATCCACTTTAAAAGCGCAAGCACTGCGCAAGACTGCCCCTAAATTATGAGGATCTTGGACTTCATCCAAAATAACAATCAAAGGATTTTTTTTAGACTCTATTAAATCTAACAAAGCGCCTTCATTTAAAGCCTTTTCTGGCGTAACATACGCAACAATGCCCTGATGAGGACTATCTTTCGTCTTTTTGTCCAAGAGCTTTTTAGAGCAAACTTCAAAAGCAATCTGGTGACGTTCAAGCTCAAGCGTTAAATCGTGAAATTTAACCAAAGAGCTTTCTTCTAGATAGACCTGAACAATGGTGTGTGGGCACACTTCCATAATCTGCGTGACAACATGGATGCCCCATACGCATTCGTCTTTTGTACTCATTCTTTTTTAGACCTACGACGACGACTTTTCTTAGGCTTCCCACCCTTTTTGGGGCCCTTATTTCTACCTGGACGTTTCTCACCAGATTCTTTATTCCCACCTGTCACTTTATCAAGAATTTCTAGATCAATTTTTTTATCTTCAACATCGACTCGCGTTAAACGAACACCCAAAGTATCCCCAAGTTGGAAAATTTTTCCGGTACGCTCACCAATCATCCGGTGTTTAAAAGGCTCATAGTAGAAATAATCATCCCCCAAAGAGGCCACATGAACCAAACCGTCAACAAAACATTCTTGAAGCTCAACAAACAAACCAAAAGAAGTCACAGCAGTCACTTTACCAACAAAAGACTCTCCTATCTTGTCCGCCATGTAATGACACTTCAACGCCATGGTCGCGTCTCTTGTTGCTTCATCAGCACGGCGCTCTGTCATTGAGCAATGAGGGCCTAATGTTTCAAGTCTCGCACCCCAACCATCCTTGTCGACGTTGCTTTCAGAGCAGATCGCTTTAATCTGGCGATGAACAATCAAATCAGGATATCGTCGAATAGGTGATGTAAAGTGAGCGTAGTGCTTATAAGCCAACCCAAAATGTCCTTCGTGACTTGTGGCATATTGAGCTTGTGACATGGATCTTAAAATAACTGTTTGAACGATGCTTTGATCTTCACGCCCTTCTAATGACTTAATTAAATTGGCGTAATCTTTAGGCGTTGGTGTATCTGCGCCTCTTAAGTTCAAACCTAACTCTTTAATAAAGTCATGCAACGCATTTAATTTGTCTTCTTGAGGAGCTGGATGTACCCGATATAAAGTTGGCACTTGATGACGTTTGAGCAATTTTGCAGCACAAACATTCGCTGAAAGCATACACTCCTCAATCATCTTATGAGCAACATTACGCTCAGTTGGTAAAATACAAGCTATTTTACCTGCTTCATCAAACATGATTTGAGTTTCAACCGTGTCGAAATCAATAGCCCCTCGCTCTTTTCTAGCTTGCTCTAAGGCTTCAAATAAAGCATGTAGCTCGATGAGATGAGGGTAAACATTCGCAAATTTCTTTTGAGATCGCCCATCACCATCTATCATCTTTGCCACAAGGCTATACGTCAACCTCGCGTGTGAGCGAATCGTCGCAGGATAAAACTTCGAGCGAGTCACAAGCCCCTTTGATGAAATGGACATGTCGCAAACCAGAGCAAGCCTATCTTCTTTGGGATTTAGAGAGCATAGGCCATTTGATAATTGGGCAGGCAACATCGGAATCACAGAGCCAGGGAAGTAGACTGAGTTGCCTCGCTTCTCAGCTTCTGTATCTAGTAAGGAATTTGGTTTAACATAATGACTTACATCAGCGATAGCGACAACCAAACGCCATCCACCCGATTTTTTCTTTTCGGCATAAACAGCATCATCAAAATCCTTGGCATCTTCTCCGTCAATCGTCACCAAAGGCAAATCGCGCAAGTCTTCCCGTTTAGAAATCTCTGTCTTTGGAATACTCTTGCCCCAAGCACTGGCGTCTTTAACGACGCCCTTTGGCCAAGTATTTGGCAATTGAAATTTTGCTATAGCGATATCAATTTCAATCCCTTCTCGCTCAGGATCACCGAGTACATGGATGACTTGTCCAGATATAGGTAACCTAACATTGTCTCCACGAATAATTTCAACTTGAACAATATTCCCTTCCAATGCCTTTTTAGTTTTTTCCTTAGGAATATGAATATCTTGCATATAGCGACGCCCTAAAGGCATCGCAAAGCATAAATCTTTTTCTTTAAAGAACCGTCCAACAATTTGGACTTTTTTAGCTGTAACAATTTTCTCAACAGAACCAAAAGCCTGGCCTGAGCTGTCATAGCGAAGTGTTCTCACCTGAAGGATATCACCATCATAATACCCCCGAATGTCTCTAGGTGAAATTTTGACGGTATACTCAGGGCCGCTCACAGTCCCAAAGCCATCCTTTTCTATATGAAGAGGACCCACTTGCTCATGAAATAAAGTTAAAGCCGCATACCCATTATCCACTTTCGCAATTTGGCAATCCCTAACCATAGCGATTAACCTTCTGCGCAAGGCTTCCAAAGGCTCTTCCTCTGTCAGGTTAAATATTTTTGCGATTTTGCTACGCTTTAAAGCGACGCCTTCTTTCACAAGAAGCTCTAAAATAAACTCTCTACTTGGTATTGGGTTTTCATAACGCTTTGATTCGCGCTCATGAAAGGGATCTTTTTTATTTAATAATTTCTTTTTTGACATAATCTCTCATAAATTTTTTATATAATGACTTAACATCACACTGCTGTGTCTAATATTTTTTCACAAAGCAAAACATCTTGATTAACAATCATAGTCTCTGCTCTATCAGGCCCTGTTGAAACTAAACTGATTGGCAAACCAACCAGCTCCGATAACCTTTTCAAATATTGCTGAGCTAGTTCGGGTAATTGCTTCCACTGTGTGGCCCCTTTTGTTGGCGATTGCCATCCAGGTAACGTTTCATAAATTGGGGTACAACGTGCAAAAGCTTCGCTTTGAACAGGAGGATAATCAATTTTTTTACCATCTAGTTCATAAGCGGTGCAAATTTTAATAGCCTCAAAACTATCCAAGACATCTAACTTCGTGATAGCAAGACTCGTTAAGCTATTAATCTCTTGCGAGCGCCTCATTAAGCAAACATCAAACCAACCGCAACGCCTTGGTCGGCCAGTTGTCGCGCCAACCTCTCTGCCAATCTTTGCTAGTTGTTCTCCTGCTTGATCGTGGAGCTCTGTTGGAAAAGGACCGCTACCAACTCGAGTGCAATAAGCTTTTGTAACACCTACAATTTCATCTAAAAATTTAGGGCCAAAACCTGCACCACCGGCAACACCACCGGCCGTTGTATTTGATGATGTGACAAATGGATAGGTACCATGGTCAATGTCCAACATGGCGCCTTGGGCACCCTCAAAAATAATATGGCCACCTTTGACTCGTATCTCATGCAAAGCAATTCGAGTATCACAGGCTAGGCTAAGTAATAAATCTCTTGTTTCTTCAATTTCCAACATGACCTGCTCTAAATCAACAGGCTGGCTTTGGTAATATTGAGTTAAGATAACATTATAGTATTCAAGTAAAGCTTTGACTTTTTCTTTGAACACATCCATATCTTCTAAATCGCATACTCGCAAACCGCGTCTCGCAATCTTATCTTCGTAAGCAGGGCCAATACCTCGACCTGTGGTGCCTATGGCTTGCTTACCTTTTGCTTTTTCCTGTGCTTGATCTAAGGCAATATGAAAAGGAAGGATCAATGGTGCTCCAGAGCTTATTTTTAATGCTTTTTTAACCTCAACACCTTGCTTTTCAAGCTCAGATATTTCCATAAGCAAAGCTTTAGGTGAAATAACAACACCTTGACCAATAAAACATTGAACTTTAGGATGCAAAATGCCAGAAGGGATGAGATGCAATACTGTTTTTTTACCATTCAAAACCAAGGTATGCCCTGCATTATGGCCTCCCTGGTAACGAACGACTGCATCAGCCTGGGGCGTTAATAGATCGACAATCTTCCCCTTCCCTTCGTCGCCCCACTGGCTACCTAAAATGACAATGTTCTTTCCCATACCTTTGCCTATTGAATTAAATATAATAAGAAAACACCCATCAACATGATCACAAGCGCCATAGTTCTTAAACTGCGATCGGATTGATTCACCATCACAAGAGCTAGTTGTCGCCAACTTCTAGGCGAAACAAATGGCAGGGCTCCTTCAAAAACTAAAAACAGAGCAAATGCTGCTAAAAAATCATGCCACTCAATCAACATCTGCGCTCCCTTAAAGAAAAAAGCCGGGCAAGGCCCGGTTTTTCTCTTTTTTTTCTACTTAACCTGCATCATTCTTTTTCGCGGGCGTTCCCTTAATACTATGGAAGTATTTAAAGAAATCGCTATCTGGCTTCAAGACTAAAGTATCTCCTTTATCTCTAAAGGTGTTTTTGTAAGCTTCTAAACTTCGGTAGAACCTAAAAAATTCAGGATCCTTCGCATAAGCGGCTTCATAGATACGAGCTGCTTTAGCATCACCATCACCTTTCACTGATTTTGCTTCCTGCTCAGCCGTCGCTAAAATAACGGTCACTTGAGCATCTGCATTAGCTCTTATAGCTTCAGCATCTGAATTACCTTGAGCTCGATGCTCAGCAGCAATTCTTTGCCTCTCTGTTCTCATCAGTCCAAAAACAGCGTCGCTAACCTCATTCGGTAAGTCTACACGAACAATACGTGTATCAATCACTTCAATACCTAAAGACATGGCTGCTTTATTAACGTCTTCCGTAATCTTTTCCATGATGACTTCTCTATCCACAGAAACAACATCGGTTAAATTTCTTCGACCTATTTCTGAGCGCAAGCCACCCTCTGTTTTTTGCAGCAAGAGTCTGCGAGCTTTTTCAATTTGACCGCCAGTGGTTTTATAAAACTTATCAAAGTTGACAATATGCCATTTATTGAATGTATCAATCATGGCATCCTTTTTCTCTTTCGTCGGGATTCTGGCTTTTTCAATTTCGAAAGTATGAATACGCTTATCGAAATATCGAACAGAATCAATGAAAGGGACTTTAAACTGCAACCCTGGATTAAGTACTTTTATCACACCTTCGCTATCAGTTTGAATTTTACCTAAACGCAGAATAATGGCTCGCTGCGTTTCATCAACTGTGAAGACACTAGTTAAAAGAAAAAATCCTAAAACTAGTCCGAAGACCATAGATATTGGCTTTAGAAAATTCATCTCTTAACCCCTTCCTGAATAACGATTAACATCATCATATCTTGGACGTGCGCCACGACTTGATTTTTCTACTTTTGCCAAAGACGTATTTGAAGATTGATTGGCTTTCGCATAATTCTCTGCAGCAGATGCCACATCAGCAAGCTTCACACCTTGGCGAGTGATTTGATCTAACGGTAATACCATGAGGTTGTTACCACCATCAACATCAACTATCACTTTATTTGTTTTAGCATAGACTTCTTCTAATGTATCGATATACAGCCTATCTCGTAAAATTTCAGGTTGTCTTTTGTATTCAGGATACAATTGCTCAAAACGGGCAGTACGACCTTTAGCTTCTAAAATTTTCTGCTGCTTGTAAGCTTCTGCTTCTTCATAAATACGTTTAGCTTGGCCTCGCGCCAATGGTATTTCTTGATTCGCATAAGCCTGAGCTTCATTTTTAAACCGCTCTTCGTCTTGTTGCGCATTAATCGCATCATCAAAAGAAGCTTTTACTTCATCAGGGGCACTTGTACGCTGCATCGCTAAATCAGAGACAATAAGACCCACACCATACTCATTTAAAGTATGCTCAACTTGTTCTCGAATTTTTCTTGTGACTTCTGTACGCCCTGAAGTTAAAACCTCATTCAAGGTGGATTGCCCAACGACTGATCGCAAAGCGCTTCCTGCTACCTGAGAAATCGTCACGTCAGGTCCTATGACATTAAATAAATACGCCTTTGAGTCATGAATTTTATATTGAATCGCAATGGCTGCTTTAATGATATTTTCATCTTTCGTCAACATTTGATCACGAATTTCAAAGTTTCTTACTTCTTCAACATTCAAGATAGTCCGCGACTCAATAAACCTCGGAGTCCAATGTGGCCCAGGCCCTTCTGTTCTTTCATATTTGCCAAAGCGCTTGATCACGGCCTCTTCGTACGGCTGAACAATATAAATACCACTTAAGACATACACAGCTAGCACAATGATGCCAATGAACCAAACAGCCATCCCACCTGACTTGCCGCCGCCTGTGTCAAACTGACCTCCAGAGCCACCTCCAAACAAGCCTGCTACCTTACGTTGTAACTGCTTCAGAGCTTCATCTAAATCCGGTGGCCCTTTGTCATTACCCCAAGGGTTATTACCATTGCCATTTTTGTTACCATTGCCAGGATCATTCCAGCCCATAATTATTTCCTCTAATCAGCGATAAGCTCATCTTTAATACCTGGAGATTGATGACACAGTTGGAGCCAAGACCATTTTGCTAGTCTCACTCTGAGTTGCCATCCATCTTCAAGGATCTGCTCTGATAGAACACCATCTAACTCATAAATTCGTGCCCGAATATTGCCTTGTGTTGAAGATAAATTTAAAGCACCTTCAACGATATCAACGACCAAGCAATCTTGGATGGCTTGTTTCAAGCTATCAAAGCCTACCCCAGTCTGAGCGCAAATCCAAACCTGCTTTGGTATGCCTTGCTCGTTCAAATCAACTGTGCCAATTTTATCATGGAAACTTGGCAACAAATCTAACTTGTTGTACAGAACTAACTGTGGGACACCATCTGCTCCGATTTCCTCAAGAACTCTATTAACTTCTAATACGGTCTCTTCAAAATTTTCATCATGTCGATCGACGACATGTAACAACAAATCTGCATGTCTTGTTTCTTCTAAAGTTGCTCTAAAAGCGTTAACTAAGTCATGCGGAAGATTTCTAACAAACCCGACGGTATCCGCTAAAACAATTTTAGAGACTGTCGGCATATCCATACCCCTTAAGGTAGGATCAAGTGTTGCAAATAATTGATTAGCAACTAAAACATCACTGTCCGTCAATCGATTAAAGACCGTGGACTTACCTGCGTTCGTATAGCCAACTATAGCAACCGTAATGAGCTCTGAGCGTTGTCTTTTGCGGCGGCTCTGCTCTCGCTGCTTTTTAACCTTTTCAAGGCGCTCTGTTATCGATTTAATTCTAAAGCGCAATAACCTGCGATCAGTCTCTAACTGTGTCTCTCCAGGCCCTCTTAAGCCGATACCGCCTTTTTGGCGCTCCAAATGGGTCCAACCTCTAACAAGTCTCGTAGAAAGGTGTTGCAACTGAGCTAGCTCTACTTGAAGCTTTCCTTCAAAAGTACGGGCGCGCTGAGCAAAAATATCTAGGATAAGTCCTGTGCGAGACAAGACTCTGCATTGGAGGTTTCTCTCTAAATTTCTTTCTTGAGCTGGCGACATATCATGGTTAAAAATGACAACTTCAATGCAATCGCTCTTTACGACGCTTAAAATTTCTTCAACTTTACCTTTACCTATAAAGGTCGAAGCATCTGGCTTATCTCTGGATGCTTTAACAACATGATGGATCTCAACTCCTGCAGCAAGACAAAGTTCTTTAAACTCTCTCAAATCAGCTTGGATATGTTGTTTAAAATCTATGTGAACAAGTAAAGCTTTCTCACCACTTTCAGGACGCTCAAACAAAAAGCGCCCCCAAAATAGTTTTAGACGTTACCAGGTTGAGGGAAATCATCTGCACTTTCATTACTCTGCGAGATTTTAACATTTCTCGATGGTACAACTGTCGATATAGCATGCTTATAAACCATCTGACTAACACTATTTTTCAATAAGATCACAAACTGGTCGAACGAGTCGATCTGTCCTTGGAGCTTAATGCCATTAACTAAAAAAATTGAAACAGGCACCTTTTCTTTACGCAATTGATTTAAAAAAGGGTCCTGGAGTGATTGCCCTTTTGGCATTTTCCGTCTCCTTGTCTGCTTGTTATATTGTTTATATGCAGCAACGCCTGAACTTCCTTAGCGTCAATAGCTTAACACGTTTCGACGACTCACTAAACTACCGGGTTAAATCAAGCATTACGCAGGATCGACAACTCACGAAACCTATCATCAATGCGTACTTAAAATTAGTGTGGCTCTACTATTTTTAAACAATGCTCATACTATTATTTAGTGTGAATAACTTAACACGCTTTGATTACTCACTAAACTATGAGAATGAATCAAGTGTCACTGCTAAGTCAACTTCTTTTTAAACTCACCATCCACCGGATTCACTGAAAAAGTTAATTCTTGCGCTTTCTCTCTTTGGTAGAACATGAAATTAATAAGTCCGTAATGCCAGCTTTCAAGTGATTCATTATATTTTTTGACTGAAAGTTTTAAGCTGAGCATCTTGTTGTAAAAGCTATACTGCAGCATACGCATCTCAACTAAAGTTTCATCTAACTTTTCATCCGGCTGACTATTAAGAGAGAGCTCTACTTCGCCCCACAAAATATTCATCTTTTTCTGATATATCTCAAATTGATCTGAGAAGGACTCCAAATCAACAAAAGCTGTTCGATCCAAGCTAAATTTAGCCTTGCATAACTTGGTTAGTTCAATAACAGCCTCTTTTGCTGACTGCTTAGGAAGCAAATTAGAATCTGCCAAAAATTCACTATACGTTACACAATAAGTTGGAAATTCATCCTTTACCGTCGTTAAATTTTGGACTAAATCTTTGTTGTGTGACTCAACAATGTTAAAATTTATCACGACAATAAAGCAAAGGATAACAACTAACGCAAAGCCCAAACGAGCAAAGTTAAATTCTTTGAGACTCATAAAAATTTTTCTATCTTGATATTAGATGAAATACATTATTGACTAAATCTGAGCTAAAACAATCTTCGATATGAATATTCTTCCAGCTACGCAACCAAGTCAACTGACGCTTAGCTAACTGCCTGGTTGCTGCGCAACCTCTATCCAGTAACTCATTTTTATCATAGTCACCGTTTAAATGCTCTATCACTTGTCGATAGCCCACTGACTTAAATGCAGGCAAGTCAGCACTAAAATTTTCTTGGGTCATAAGATCTATAACCTCTTGGATCAGCCCCTGAGAAAGCATCGACTCAAATCGCTTCTCTATATTTTGATGCAATTGGCCTCGATGCCCATCCAAAGGGGCAATACCCACACAAATAGGACTAAATGGAAGCTCCGGACGAGTTTGATTTTTAATCAAAGTTGATAAAGGCACACCAGTCAAATAAAAAACTTCTAGGGCGCGGTTAATTCTCTGGGAATCGTTGGCTTCTAGCTTGGCAGCTGTCATGGGATCTACCAACCTCAAAGTTTCGTGGACAACAGGCCAACCATGACGAGCCGCTTGCTCTTCTATTTTTTTGCGGATCCCCTCGTCTGCACCCGGCAAATTTGCAAAGCCTTCTAACAAAGACTTGAAATACAGCATGGTTCCGCCAACTAGGATGGGCAGTTTCTTCTCCGCAATGGCCTCATCAATGGCACGCAAAGCATCCACCTGAAACTGATACGCACTATAAGTTTCATAAGGCTCCACTATATTTATCAAATCATGAGGATATTGCTTTAGAATCTCGGGTGACGGTTTGCCTGTCCCAATATCTAGACCTTTATAAACTTGAGCTGAATCAACACTAATCAATCGAGCATCAATTTTTTCTGATAACTCCATGGCACAATTAGTTTTGCCTGAAGCAGTCGGCCCCATGATACAAAGCACGAGCGGCTTTTGATTCTTTGTGTTACCTGTCATTCTCTCATAGCCAATATTTTAGTTAGGCATCATAGTATCGAATGGCCCAATCTCTGTCAATGCGCGCCAGACTGCTTTCATTTCTTAGATCCTGGTGTAAACTATCGTTAACTTTAAATCTCAAATCGGAGCAAGCGCATGAATTTAGATGTTATTAATTGGGAAATCGTGAGTTGGGGTCTTGTTGCCCTTTCTTTAATTGGCAATATTTTTGTGATCAAAAAGAAAGCCTTAGGACAATGGTTATGGGCTATCTCAAATATTGGCTGGGTTTCTTATAATCTATATTTAGGCGCTCCAGCCCAAGCCTTTCTGTTTACGGTGTACACAGGTCTGTGCATTTGGGGCATTATTGCATGGTCGAAGACAACAGCACCTGAGCCTGCTTAAACATTATCTTCTTGAAGCCATCTTGGGCTCTTTTATCGGTAGTCTAGAGCCCAAGATCCAATCCTATTTTAAAGGTAACAAGCTAAAACAACACCTATCACAACTAAAAATACGCCTTCTATTCGAATAAAAAGAGCACTCATTTTATCTAGCGGAAATAACCCCAAAACCAACTGCGGCAAGCAAAGTAATAATGTGCCTTTGATCAACATGAGCCATCCTAAGATGGTCACCATGACATCCAAAGATTGACTCCAGATCGGGTGAGCAAGCACAACAAACAATCCCAACGCCAAGGTAAAAAAGCCTAAAGGAATCACTTGAAAAGGCTTCGCTTGCATATGTTTAGCATACGCTAACCAAAATTTAGGTTGGATCGCAACCGAGGCTCCAAGCACCATTAAAAAATACCCTAAAAAATCAGAAACCATAAACATAAGCGACTCTCCTTAGTCTGTAACATCTTCCTTATTAAATAAAGCATCAAAAGCTTGCTCATCCATAGCTTTTTGATAAGCCATATTAGGGCGTAACAAAAAATCCTCAAAAAATTCGTCTTGTTTAAAAAGCTCCCAGCTTTGGGATCTTAAGATCTTAACCACCGAGTCAATCACCGGTGTTGCGGTATCTTCTAAACCTTCAATCATCTCGTGAATTGTTTGCTCTTTTAAAAACGAAGGGATCCCTTGCAAAAGGTAATCACCTTGCATATTCTTTTTAATGATAAAGCCCAGTTTTTCCAGTTTAGGATGGATTTTAATAGGATGACTCAAAGGGTACGGAAACAAACAGATACGTACAGGAAAAGGCTCTAACTCAGCTTTCTTTAAAAGCGCATCCCAAATCAAATTTTTATCTTTTTTAAGATCTATCACAAGCAAATCTTGCTTAAATGAAAAATGGTAATGGCGCCAAAAATGTGATTGACCTTTTGGTTTCGGCTTATAAATTTCTAAATTTAACGATGGCGTATAATTGGGAACTCCAGGTCGTGCCGTCATCTCACCAGATTTCTGGCTCTCTTTAGCCTGAATGACGCTTACGCGAATGTCATCACTCGGTAATTCATCAGACGACTCTGATGACGAACGAACCTCTTCAAGAGCCATCTTGATTGATTTTTGAATAAAATCATGGACAAAACTTGGATCGGAAAATCGAACCTCATGCTTCGTTGGATGAACATTGACATCAACCTCATCCAAAGGCACCTCCAAAGATAGAACATAGCTGGCAAATCCGTTATCCATATCAAAACCTAATTGGTGATATGCATTTCGAATAGCATGCATGGTAAGCTTGTCTCGGATCGCTCGATGATTGATGAAAAAATATTGGCAGTCCGCACTTTTTCTAAAAGTCCCTTCATCACCAACCCAGCCACGCAGTTGATATCCCGTATTGGCATATTCTAAATAATAAGTTTTTTCACAAAAGCGAGGTCCCATCACTTGTTTGACTCTTTCCGCTAAAGCATCGCATCGCCCATAGCGACGAAGTTCTTTCCCTTGGTGAGACAAAGTAAAACTTGTTTGAGGATGTGATAGTGCACAAGACTTCACAAGATGATCGATATGATTTAATTCAGTACGTACACTTTTGAGAAATTTGCGGCGTGCAGGCGTGTTATAAAACAGATCGCGCACTTCAACGGTTGTGCCATCGAAAGGAGATGCCGGATACAAATAAGGCTCTAATTCATCACCCTTGACTGAAGCAGACCAAGCTGTCTGTTGCTTCTCTGGCTTAGAGCTAATCACACATTTTGCAACGGACACGATACTTGCTAAAGCTTCCCCTCTAAAGCCTAAAGAGCTAATTGCACTGAGATCTGTGATCTGAGACACTTTGCTCGTCGCATGTCGAATCAAGCTTAAAGCTAAGTCTTCTTTTAAAATGCCGTGTCCGTTATCTTTGACACGAATAAATGACAAACCACCTTGAGAGACTTGAATTTGAATATCCGTTGCTCCAGCATCTAAGCTATTTTCTAACAATTCTTTCAGTACCGAAGCCGGACGCTCAACAACCTCGCCAGCAGCAATTTGATTGGCAACCATAGCACTTAAGCGTTTAATTCGCTTCATGAGGATTTATGCTCAGGTAGAATCAATCTTTGGCCAACTTGGATACTATCAGAGGACAAATCATTTAATTTTTTTAAGACCGACGTGCTCACTTCCATTTCGAAAGCAATTTGAGATAAAGTGTCTCCAGGCTTCACTAAATAGGTCAAAGCTTTCTTGAGCCCTTGCTGCTGATATACAATAGGCCTTGGCTTCCCAGAGAGATGCTTTTGAACACCTGCAAACACGGCTTGCGCTAACCGCATCTGATAACTTGGACTCCTGAGGTTAGATTCGCCTTGATGATTTGAGATAAACCCTAACTCTATTAATATTGAAGGCACATCTGGTGATTTTAAAACAGCAAAACCTGCTCTTTGCACCTGTGGCTGATGCAGTTTAACGACCTTAGATAAACTATCAAGAACCTCTTGAGCGACTTCTTCACTCACTGAAAGGTTCGCCGTTTGCGATAAGTCTAACAACACGGAGGCTAAGACATCACCTTTATCGTCTAAACTAATCCCGCCTATGAGATCTGCTCTATTTTCTCTTTCAGCGAGCCAACGAGAAGCTTCATTACTTGCTCCACTACCAGAGAGGACATAAACAGATGCACCGTGAGCTGCTGTATTTTTAAAGCTATCTGCATGCAAAGAGAGAAAAAGATCTGCACCTTGCTCTCTTGCGATTTGCATTCTTTTTCTTAATCCAATGTAATAGTCCCCTTTGCGGACTAAAAAAGCTTCCATCCCAGATTGCTGATTAATTAAAGCTTCTAATTTTTGAGCTACTTTTAAAACAACATCCTTTTCATGCGTCTTAAATCGTTGACCAACAGCACCAGGATCTTCACCGCCATGCCCTGCATCGATGGCAATGATGAAATCTCTTGTCATAAGTGGCGACACAACAGATTTTAGCTCTGTTCGATTTGAATCTTCAATGGCTTCCTTGAGCTTTGGCTTAACCTGTATCGCAGATGCTGGTTTATCTAAATCAATGACTAATCGATGCCCATACTCACCTTGAGGTAATAAAATAAAATTTTTCGAAGTCAAAGCCTGATTCAGATCAATCACAACCCTTAAGTCCCCGCCACGCTTATTCGCAGTGCGTATTTGAACAATGCCAGTATCTGCCAAATCTAAATTCTGAAGATCTGAAGCCCAAGTGGTGTCTTTTAAATCCAACACAACACGATGAGGATTATCCAAATGGAATAAGTTATATTCTTGCTTTTGTGAAAGCTCTAGAACAACACGCGTGCTTTCAGGAGAAGCCCAAACTCTAACGCCTTCCACACGAGTCGTTGCAAAACTTGAAAAAGTTACGCAACTTAACATGATAACAGCCAATCGTTTAAACATAAGTTTCCACAAGATTCCTAAGTAGCTGCTGCCCTTTTTGGTCATTGCTCTCAAACATGACCGTGCGCCCAGATGGCGAATCTAAGGCAATGTCAATCAGCAATTGAGGTTTTGGTAAAATACCAGCACCTTTGGACGGCCATTCTATTAAACAATATGCTTGGTAAGACATATAATCTCTAATGCCCATGTCTTCACATTCCACGGGATCGTTAATTCGATAAAAGTCGAAGTGATTAATTTCAACCCCATCAAAGCAGTATGGCTCGACTAACGTATAAGTCGGACTTTTCACTAGACCCGATTTATCAAACGCTTGAATGAACCCTCTTATCAATGTGGTCTTACCTGCACCCAAGTCACCCTTTAAGTATATGATACATCCGGGGAAACCTGCTGAATGGGCTGCTAATTTTAAATGCTCGCCTAAGCGAAGCATTTCTTTTTCTTCAGAAATTAAAAAACTGTGACGCATCTGTCTTTGATTCACTGTTAAAAGTTGGATTAATTAAACTACGAATATGAAGCATTAGATCACTAGCTAACATACCTCTTTCACCCATGGTTTGCTCTAAATCAGCAGCCTGGGCATGTATAATAACAGCAAGTTTTGCGGCATCAAGTAGATCTAATCCTTGAGCAACAAGCGCCCCCAACAATCCAGACAAAACATCACCCATCCCACCCGTGGCCATACCAGGATTTCCATCACGGCAAAGATAGAATTGAGATTGATCACTACAAATAACAGTTCCCGCCCCTTTTAAAATGACAATGCCACCATATTTCTTTTGGATCGCCCGTGCCGACTCTACTCGATTTGATTCAATCGC
Organism: uncultured Francisellaceae bacterium; assembly: GCA_964351745.1. GTDB lineage: Bacteria > Pseudomonadota > Gammaproteobacteria > Berkiellales > Berkiellaceae > CAYNJF01. The sequence goes on along the minus strand of CAYGPI010000027.1, from coordinate 473 downwards.
TTCAATCGAGCGACCCAATAAAGCCGCAGCCTCTCCAGGATGAGGGGTCAAAATCCAGTTATCTTTTTTCAAAGTTTCATGACCCAATAATTTTAAAGCATCAGCATCTACCACCATTTTCAAGTTAGACACCTTAGCTCTATCCCATTGTTTCTTTGCCCACTCTGATTGAGTTAATCCTGGCCCAATCACAAGCACACTAGCTCTATCCCACACACTGTCAATATCGCCATCGCCTGGATGACACATCATCTCGACAGGCGCACGAGCCATCATGGTCAAAGCATCTGGATGTACCACAGCAGATGTCAAACCACTCCCACCATGCATCGATGCCAACCCTGCCAACACCACAGCTCCTGCGTAACCAGGTTTGCCACCGCCAAGAATTAAGACATGGCCAAAGTCGCCTTTGTGAGCAGCTGGCAACCGAGCACTAAAAGGTTTTAAGGCTTGATTAAGCTCAATGATTT
>CAYGPI010000026.1:0-28245 GCA_964351745.1 uncultured Francisellaceae bacterium | reverse complement strand
GCCATATGAGCTTGTATGCCTGTAAGGCCACCAATCACACTGCCACCTAACCAACCAATCGCGACGTTTTCTGCAAGTGCTATCATGTCGTTCGCTGGAAATTGTGAGCCAATCACACACCCAAGCGCACCATAAAAACATGAATACAGCCCGATGCTAGTGCTGAGGCTTGACTGCGCATTAGCACCAGCGCCAACCAAAGTATTTTCATCTAAACTTAAATGTCTCATGATATTGTCCTCTTATTAAAGCATGGATAAGTCGACAAACTTATCTAGCGAGGATGTTAACATAGATAATCATTTTGACGAAGAGATTGATTGTTAGTTAACTTTGATATTGCTTGGTTGCTTTTTGAATCTTGTTTCATTAGACAAGGAAGGTGAGTGAGTTATTTACTCTTTAAAGGCTGATTGCCATAACATTGCAGCATGTGATCAGCTAGCACGAGAGCCACCATTGCTTCAGCAACTGGCACCGCCCTAATCCCAACACAAGGATCGTGCCTGCCCTTAGTCACAACACTTGTCTCTTCACCTTTCTCTGTCAAAGTGGCAGCTGGTATCATAATACTTGAAGCAGGTTTCAGCGCTATAGAGCAACGAATATCCTGACCAGTGGAAATGCCTGCTAAAATGCCGCCAGCATGGTTACTTAAAAACCCTTGTTTTGTCAGCTCATCACGATGATGAGATCCCTTTTGTGAGACACAATCAAAACCATCGCCAATACCAACGCCTTTGACAGCATTCACCGACATTAAAGCATGAGCCAAATCAGCATCGAGACGGTTGTAAACAGGCTCACCTAAGCCAACAGGAACATGTCTTGCCACAACTTCTACTTGAGCACCGATACTATCGCCCTGTTTTCTCAGAGCTTGAATATATGTTTTAAGCTTAGGAACCATCTTTGGATCTGGGCAAAAGAAATCATTCTCTTCAATCGTATCAAGCTGCCATTGAGAGGGATCACTTTCATGCTCACCCATTTTTGATAAAAACCCTATAATCTCAATGCCAAACATGGCTTTTAAGTAAATTTTAGCAAAAGCACCACCTGCCACTCTTACTGCTGTCTCACGCGCACTTGCTCGCCCCCCACCACGATAGTCACGAATACCGTATTTCTTAAAATACGTATAATCGCCATGGCCAGGCCTAAATAAATTTTTAATGTCTTGATAGTCTTTAGATTTTGGATCGCTATTTGGAATCGTAAAGCCTATAGGAGAGCCCAAGGTTTTACCCTCGAAGAGACCTGATAAAATCTGAATTTCATCTGATTCTCTACGCTGGGTGGTAAATTGACTCTGTCCGGGTCTTCGCCTATCTAATTCTTTTTGAATCATATCGATAGAGATAGACAGACCTGCAGGCATACCGTCAACAACGCCGCCTATCATCGGCCCATGACTTTCCCCAAAAGAAGTTAAGCAAAATAGCCGACCTAGAGTACTACCTGCCACTTAGCCGTGCTTCTTTTTAAGCTGATAGTTGAATTCTCTAAGCTCTTGGGCTGTTAACAAAAAGACGCCTTCACCACCATGCTCAAACTGTAACCATGTGAATGGTACATCATGATATTTCTCTTCCATAGCTTCTTGCAAGAAACCAACTTCAACGATTAAAACACCTGTTGGGGATAAGAAACGCTCCGCATCTACTAAAATACGACCAACAATATCTAAACCATCTAAACCAGCCTCTAGCGCTAGTTCAGGCTCATGTTTAAATTCAGTGGGCAGAGCTTTAACTTCATGTGTACAAACATAGGGAGGATTAGTGACAATCAAGTCATACTTTTCATCGCCAAGCTGTTCAAACAAATTTGATTTAATCAACCGAACCTGATCTTCAACCGCAAATCGCTCAACATTAATCTGAGCAACATCTAAAGCATCAGCATTGATGTCAATTGCGTCAACATTGGCATGAGGAAAAGCTAAGGCTGTACTAATCGCAATACATCCACTGCCCGTGCAAAGATCTAATATATTATGAACATTATCAGATTCAACCCATGGGCTAAATTCTTCTTCAATGAGCTCTGCAAGTGGAGAGCGAGGAATAATCACTCTTTCATCTACATAAAAATTTAACCCAGCAAACCAAGCTTCTTGAATTAAATAGGGGACCGGAATTCTATCTGCTGTTCTCTTTCTAATATTCTCAGCCACAGCTTTTCGTTCACTGGTAGTCAACTTAGAGTCCAGGACATTCACATCCGAATCAGGTGACAACCTTAATGTGGATAAAACAAGATGAACCGACTCATCCCAAGCATTATCAGTTCCGTGACCATAAGTCAGATCGGCTTGATTAAAATGAGTCACACCCCATCGAATAAAATCTTTGACTGTTGTTAACTCTTGACAAGCTTCTTCTAGATCTAATGCAAATTCTTCCATTGGATAAACCCTAAATTATATTTAAAAGCAGTTATATCACCACAAATTGAATTTTCAGCCTTTTAAAAGCTAAAATTCACTCGCTTAGACTATAGCGCAACTAATCATATAGCCGCACACTAAATTAACAGTAATTTTAACGCAATTAAGAGTCTTTCAACAGGGTTAAAAAGAAACTTAGTTATTTAACCAAAAAAATAGTTGTTAAACCTTCACAGATACTTTTGCATTTTTACACAAGATATCAAACTCACTTATTTGCGCAGGCGCACAATCATCTGAAAAATCTCCAATCGAGGCTTCGAAATGTTGCCTCAATTGACCAATATGACTTGGCCTTTTAGCCATCAAACTATTTAAAGCCAATTCTGGCATACCCCGCTTAGTACTATCTAACGATGAGAGATGCCCGCCTTCTTGATCTTGTTGCAATTTCGAATTCTGCCTGTCCCATTTGCGAACTTCCTGGATCCCTAAGACGCTTGAAGCAGCTGCCGCAATAAAGCCAAAAGTGAGATATAACGAATAGCCTAAAAAAATACTCAATAAACTTGAGCAGAAAAATACTCCACCAACGCCCCATAATGCTCTTAAAACCAAGCTAGCTAAATAATTTTTTGATTTGTCGGCCACATCATCTGTAGCTTGCCCTTTAAACTTTGAAACAGACAGATGGCTCATATTTTGGTATTTTTTTGATAAAATGGCATGCTTAGACGGATTTTTCTTACTAGCAAATAACAACATTCTTCCATTCCTTTAGCTTTAGATATTTACCTGCCTTGTTAGGGAACTATAATAAATCGTGTTAATCTCTCCCATGTAAACAAAACGTATAATCACGTGTCAACATCAAGTTTTTTAGCTCAAAAGTAGGATTGAAATGATAAGATTTTCTTTGCAGATAACCATATGTCTAACAGCGATGGTCAATCTCCTTTTTATGGCTCCTTGCTTTGCAATAGATCCTGTTCCTGTTACCTGCGCGAACCTAAATTCTATTGTGCTTCACCCCACCCAAGAAGTATCTGCCCATGTCTTTAGCACAAATCATGCTCAGATAAGCTCCCAAACTTATGGTGAAATACAAAGTATTAAAGTTGATGTTGGACAAAAAGTACAGCAAGGTGAAATACTTGCCGTCTTAGCTTGCGATGACCAGACTTTAAACTTGCAGCAAGCTCAGAGTGTCCTTCCTGGCACACAAGCCAAAATTGCCCTTCATGAGTGGCAGCTCAAACAAACACAAACGCTTGCCAATCAAAACAATATTTCTAAAGAGCGCATAAAAACACTAAGCTCAGAATTAAACTGGTATCAATCTCAGTTATCCATCCAAAAAAATCAAGTGTCATCAGCTCAACTGCAAGTTCAGCGATGCACTATTAAAGCCCCCTTTTCAGGCGTTATCACGCAACGCTCAGCGCAACTAGGTGAGTTTATTCAACAAGGCTCTCCACTCTTTAAACTCTTGGAGCACGATAAACTAGAAGTGAAGGCTTATTTGCATCCAAGCCAAATTTCACTGATCCCACAAGCTTCTAAAATTTACTTTAAACATAACGACAAAACATACCCCTTGACCATCAAAGCCCAAGTTGCCGGTTTAGACAACAAAACCCACACCCAAGAAATTAGGCTAACCTTTACAGGTCAGCATCCCATGTCTGGTACGATTGGCACCCTCGTCTGGGAAGATCCAAGACCCCATCTTCCAGCCGCCTATATTTCAAAGAGAGATCATCAATACGGGCTCTTCTTGAATATAGGAGACAAGGCGCATTTTGTTGAGCTCAAAAATGCCAAAGAAGGTAGTCCTGTCGCTCTGCCAGTCCTACTTAAAGGGGACCTCATTTTAGAAGGTCGACATCAGTTAAAGCAAGGTGATCCCATTACTCTAGACTCCATGGAAGGCGGTTTAAATGAAGTGGGTTGAAAAATTTCTTAGCAACCACGTGTTAGCTAACCTTATGTTTGTATTCGTGATCGTCTTAGGCTCTATCACTTACATGCAACTGCCCAGAGAGCAAGATCCAACCATTAACTTTAATTGGATCCAAATTACAACTATATTCCCTGGCGCTTCTGCTGGGGACATTGAAACAAGTATTACTGAACAAATTGAAAATACCATTCGAAACATACCTGATATTCGATTTGTATCTAGCGTCTCACGCGATAGCGTTTCCAGCATTTTGGTGCGTTTCAATCAATTGTCAGAGCGCAACTTTGATAAAAGACTCAATGATTTGCGTCGTGAAATACAAAATGCAGAAAGAAAATTACCACCTGAAGCTGAAAGACCAAATATTTTAGAATTAACCTCTTCAAATGCTTTCCCATCAGCCACCATTGCCGTTGTTGGCCAAGCGGATGATGATAGGCTAAGAAGCTTTGCTAGAAATATAGAAAAAGATCTAGAGCGACTCGATGGCGTCGATAGAGTCGACAACATTGGACTTCGTGACCCAGAATTACAAAGTTACTTTGATCCCATTAAAGCTGCATCTTATGGGGTTTCGCCTGAAGATATTGCTAACACCATTGCAACTCAGTACCGAGACCAATCTGCTGGCACACTGATTGTGGATGAATCAAGATGGATTGTCAGATGGTTAGGAGCCAATTCAAGCCCGCAGCATCTAGGCAAAGTCCCCATCAACACAGCAAGTGGGCTGCTTCCTCTTTCTGAAATATCAGACCTTCAGCATGGCCGAGAAAAAACTTCGAGACTTGTCCACTATCAAGGCAAGACAGCTATTATTCTCACAGTCATGAAGCGTGACAGCACCAATATTCTAAAATTGGTTGATAACATACAGTCATACGTTAAAGAAACCAATAGCACTCAATCCGGCTCAGGTATTGAAATTGTACTGCTTGACGATCAAACTGAAATTACAACAAGCGCCCTTAATATTATGCAAGCCAATGCTGTGCTGGGGTTGTTTTTAGTCCTATTAAGTACTTGGCTATTTTTAGGACTATCTATCGCGACGTTAGTCGCCATTGGGATACCATTTACATTAGCCGCTACTTTTTTAGCCCTTGATGGTCTCTCTCAAACGTTGAATGTCTCTGTGCTTCTTGGCGTCGTCATTTGCTTAGGCATGCTCGTCGATGACTCTGTGGTCGTTGTTGAATCCATTTACTATAGGCTCAGTCGTGGCTATAACAAAATGGATGCCATCATGGAAGCTCTTAAGGAAGTTGCAGCCCCTGTCACAGCTTCTGTCATGACAACGATTGCCGCCTTCCTTCCCTTGATGCTTCTACCTGGCATTCTAGGGCAATTTATGATGGTTATCCCGCTCGTGGTTTGTTTGGCTCTCGCCTTTAGTCTCATAGAAGCCTATTGGATGCTACCAGCTCATATTAGCGCTCTGTCCCTGTCATTTCGAAAGCCATCCAAAGTGCAAATCATTCGGCAGAATTTAACGCGAAAAATTCGAATCAAATATGTTCAAACGCTTATTAAGATTTTTAGACACCCTAAAAGAACTTTAGCAAGCGTGATTGTCTTATTTATCTTCTCTATCTCCTCTTTAGGGCTTGGACTTATTAAATTTAACTTCTTCGCCTCTGATCCAGTGCGCTTATTCTATGTCAATGTTGAAATGCAACCAGGCACCCCTGTTGCTCAAACATTACAACAAACAGAGATAATTGAGAAAAAGATTAGCGAGCAACTTCACGCCAAGGATGTGAGAGCTATTGTATCTTATGCAGGTATGATGTTTACCGAAACGGAGCCATTTATTGGTGAATCTTATGGACAGGTCATGGTCTCGCTAAACCCAAGAAAAGCTGATATGGCTTCCGTTGCTGAGTTAATAGAGCAAACCAGGGCTTATGTGCTTAAAACGCCTGGCCCTAAAAAAATCAGTTATCTTTCTCTTGCTGGGGGCCCACCTACCTCATCGCCTATTAATGTTAAAGTAAGAGGTGACGATTTTGAACTCATCAGAGAAGCTGTTGTCGATTTAAAAGAAATCATAGGACAACTACCTTCAGCTTTTGACATCACTGACAATGATAGCAAAGGTCAACCTGAACTTGTTTTAAAACCTAACATGGATGCTATTCATCAAGCTGGTATGAATCCCGCCAGTGTGCAGCGTCATATTAGGCTATTGGTCGATGGTGAAGTGGTTAGTCGCATGCAACATGAAGGCGAAGAGCTAAAAGTTTTAGTTAAAGCACAGCCTGTTGTCTATCACGATATGAACACATTTTTACAAACACCTATTGTGAGCCGCGATGGTCACCAACATAAACTTGTCGATCTTGTCGATCAAAGCACATCTCATGGCCAAAGCAATATACGCCATTACAATTTTAGGAAGGCTATTACCGTCTCAGGTGATATTGATAAAGATGAGATTGATACCGTTGCCGCCAATGATCATATTAAGCAATCATGGCAAAATTATGCGAGCAAGCACCCAACTATACAACTGGAGTTTAGTGGTGAGCTTGATGACATCCAAGAAAGCCTAGACGCCCTACCTAAGCTGTTCTTTATAGGACTAGGGATTATGTATCTTATTTTGGGCACTCAATTTAGAAGTTATTGGCAACCTTTTATGATCCTATCTACGGTGCCATTGGCACTATGTGGCGTCATCATAGGATTGATAGTCACTCGAAATCCCATGAGCTTATTCACCCTATATGGAGTCGTAGCCTTATCTGGGATTGCGGTGAACTCTGCCATTGTGCTCATTAGTGCTGCTAACGATAGATTTAGAGCCGGGATGCCTCTTATGCATTCTATTTTATATGCAGCAAGAAGACGCGTCATCCCTATCCTTATCACCTCAGTGACAACGATTGCAGGTTTATTCTCACTTGCCACAGGACTAGGTGGCCAATCGCTCATATGGGGCCCTGTAGCGACGGCTATTGTTTGGGGGCTTGTTGTATCTACGTTTTTAACACTCCTTGTGGTGCCTCTCTTATATCGATTAAGCATGGAGCGAACCGAAAGAAAAAGGTTAAAAATCAAAAGATTGGCTTAAATCTGTGTAAAATTAGACTAAAGTCCAATATACACAGCCTTCAAATTAAGGTCTTCTAAGGTTATAGACTTAGCAACAGGTAGTGTAGTCACACCTTATGAAGAAGCCAACGATTGAATTTACCATTTCGCCCACCCAAACTGAGGGTGGGCCTTTAGCCTCTACACCGGCCAATATAGAGCTCAAGGAAATTGTGGATGCTCAAATCCCAAAGGACACGCCTGTTCTCGAAAACTTCTTGACAGAGACGGTGCAAGATATTGACCATGGCCAAATACATACCAATCAATTGACTGCGCAACCAGAAACCATATCAGGGAATTTGTTAGAATCAAGTCAGGAAGGCAGCACCCTTTCCAGCATAGAAGGCTATGCTCTGGGAGAGATGCAACCAGATGAGGGTATCCTAGAGCTCTCTTACGAAAACGGTCAGGGAACTCTCACCATTCATACCAAAGACTCAAATGGTCATAAAGCTGGCGACTTTAGCTATAGCTCACAAGGCAATGAATCAGGACACGAATCCTTTTCTTATGAACTACAGACTCCAGAAGGCAAGATTCAACTCGCACTACAGTTTGATATCTCTAAATCAGAACTTATCTTAAGGGATCCAGATCTTGGATTTGTGGATCAAGAAGGTTTCTTGCCTGGTCAACATGATGCCTTAAAAACATTCGGGGATCTGCATATTAATTTTTCAAAAGCTGAAAACGTCGCTTTTGAATTTTTGCCCTTAGTCAAACAACAAGGTTTAATTGACGCCAATCTAACGACTCAAAACATGCCTCTTTATTATGTTATAAGCCAAGATGGATCAACGCTAACTGCGTACCAGGGTGCCAATGGGCCAGTTGTTTTCGAGGTTGAATTATTTGACGATGGAAGTTATGAGTTTCAATTAGAAGGCTTTTTGGATAGAGATGTACCAACCAACCTTCTAAGCGACCCTACTTTTGATGGCTTAGATCTCACACTCGCATACCCTTTTGACAGAGCCCTTGGTTGGCAGAAACACACAAGCTCACTTTTGCATTTCCCAAATAAAACAACGCCTGAAAATGAGATTGAGGTTTCCCAAGATATATTAACCAAGCCTGGGCACGCCTATCAACTAAGTTTTTACTCAGGCGTTTCAGACAACGAAGATAGCTCATTTGAACTTTACTGGAATGATAAACTTATTCAAACCATTGGACGCGATCAAGCATGGTCTGGCTATAGTTTTGGATTAGAAGGTGGCGCCGAATCACATTCACAGCTAAAAATTATTGGTCACAACCTAGATCACCCCTTGCAGCATTACATTCATAGTTTAACCTTGTCAGACATGAGCATGGAAAAACTGCCTTTAGAGTTTCAATTTCATTATTTAGACTCAGAGCAAGTCATTGAGCAAAGAGCTTTTACAGTTCTAGTCTCAACGGAGCCGTCTATCGTTCTAACTCAAAACGAACCCTTCAACATTATTTATGAACAAACATTATACCAAAGCATCATCTTAAATGAGCCAACAGCAAGCAACAATCAACCGCTCACGAAGCTTAACTTAGAGACACTCTTTGAATCCTTAAGGATCCCACATGAGGATAGATTAGTTGACGTTGTTCAACTTGAAGAAGCTGGTGAAAAAACGAATGTTTATGAAGTCACAATCTCAGATAAAAAATCACCGACTAACGCCATTACCATTGCAGATATCCAACTAAAATTTGATGGCGGTCATGATGGCCTTGATGTTTTCTCCAAAAATATTATCATTCTAGATCTTTAAGCCATACTTCTCATCTTTATGTTGGCTTATGCGCTTTACCCTGTTTAGGCTGCTCGGCAACATTAGGATTTCTATCGTCAGGAGTATTTGGCTTAGAGCTTTTTGGATCTATACTAGTACTCTTATCGACGACTTGCTCACGCGCATGTTTTTGCTTGTGCTCTATAGCTGAAACTTTTTTTGGAGATAGTATTTTTTTAAGGCTCTTAACAAAACCACTCATGCTTTCCCCCAACTTCCCCATAAAAGATATAAGTGATTTCTGTACAGATGAGGCTGCAGATGGATTCTCAAGTTTTGGTTGATTGCAGGAACTTATAACATGTTTGCCTAGATTATTAAGATGACTGTGTGTCTCTTTGATAGTAGAGCCGACATTCCCCTGACTCATGAGACTTGGCTTTTCTAACACAAGAGAGACCAAATGGCCTTGCGCTTGATTTAGATGGCCTAGTAACTCAGCGACTCTCACTTTCTCTTTTTGATCCAAAGGCTTCTTCCTACTGGGATTGTAAATTCTCTGCAATTCAACCTTTGACTTTTTAATATTAGCAGCATGGACTGCATCAGGGTTAATGACTAACGCTCGCTCATGCTTTAACTGCTTAATCTCATTTTTTAGCGATGAAAATGCATCTCTAATTTCAGCTAGTCTAGTAGGCTCCGGTTCATCCTTACCAAGTGAGTCTTTAATCTTTTTAAATTCTGAAGATAGTCCTGATAGTTGCTTTTGCTTCTCTTTTAACTGACTGGAAACACTATGAGTAGAGCACTTTTGTTGTATGTCTCGCAATTTTGCTAAACGCAAATCTAACTGCATGAGATTTTCTTGATCATGTGCCGTGATAGGCTCACCGCTAGTGATGCCCCTTTTCACCTTCTCTATATTACCGATCTCAACATCAACTAATTTTTTGATAGCCTCTAGGTTTACAAGTAGGTTTTCAGAAGTACTTAGATCAAAGTTAATATTGTTTGCAAGAAAAGAGCCATAAGCTTCAGGTAATAAGGCTTTAAGCTCTTCATGAATTTCTCCACACAATTCTTCGACCTTAGTCATCGCATCAGGACAGAGCTCTGCGTTTAATTTTTCCAAGCCACCTATGACAGCTAACGTCAACTCTAATCCCTTTTCTAAATCGTGCCTTATCTTAGTATTTGAAATTTCAAATCGATGCTGAAGCTTTGGGTATGTACTTTCAATATGTTTTGAAAAAAAACGTTTGAAATTTTTCTCGTAATCTGGATCTCTACTATCAAAAAAAACAAGACCAAAATTTGAATCATGAAGCCAAATGCCATGCTCATTTCTTGAAAATCCAATAGCATGACCACTGGTCTTAGAGCCTATGCTTAACATAAATGTGCAAGGCATATTTTTACTATGATGTATAATTTGATTGCAAAAATTGCTTCTCTTAAACTTCTTAATCTCAAGATTTCTTACAACCTTATCCTTGACTTTACTGACTCCAGTTAACTCTGGATCTTTTCGTTGAGATGAGTCTACATAAAGACAGTCTTTAGGTGGCGTATCAAATTGAGAATCCCATAAACAATAAGCTGCCAAGGACATGCCAAGAGAGTTGTTATTATGTTCTAACTCGGTTTGCTTCTTCCCTTGGATAGCACGTTGAGTTTGCTCCAAGGTTGCATTTGGTGGCAAATCATTAAAAGCATCAGTAAAGAGATACGAATACCCGTAACATAGTCCTCCGGACGTACCCATAGATGGGATAGCACCTTGTTGCATATAATTAATAACCGAGGCATTATATCGCTGGGCACGGTCATCGACAGTTTTCTGAGTGCGTTGGCTAAAAGCAAGCGTTCGCAATTTAGATGAAGAATTTAATTGGTTGTGGACGGTTTTCAATTCTGCTTTTAATGCTTTTCTTTCGTTAGGTCCTAAAGTCTCATCTTTCAGGCGCTCTTTGAGTTCATAATATTTTTCTGTCAGTGGCTTTGATTTAACAACGTTATAGATGCCAATTAACTCCTTCACGGATCCTTTGTAGTGATCCTCTGCCATCCTAGCATTCTCATTTAAAGCATTAACTTGCTTTATAGTTTTTACAACTTCATAAACTTTTTTTTCTTTCTCCACTTTCTTTTCAAGCTGTTCGTTCAGCTCTTTAAGCTCAGCTGAATCTGGTTCAGCTTCTGATATTTTTTTATTCAGATTTTTAATTTCATTACCAAGGATAGCTAGCTTATTTTGGGTTTCTTTGTAAATCAAGTTCAACTCACCTTGATTCATTCTTTGTTGAAAATCACTTTCGTAATCAGATTTCGTAAGTCCCATTACGCCATGAGAATCCTCCTGTACAGAAAATTCTGCTAGTTTCTCAATAACACTATTTTCTGCTTCAGAAATCATGTTTTTAACAGCAACAGAGAAGGCTTGATAGCCGAGCGTCATGCCTTTTACTAAAGTTTTGACTTCTTCCTCAGTCATCTGCCTATTTTCTTCTTGAATTTTTATTAAAACCTGAAGGATTGGAATACGTATACTATTATTAAAATAGTTTTCTCTGACTTTTATAAAATTTAAGTTATCCTTTGTGTCATCCCCTGAATATTTATAATGACAGTCACCACAAACAAAACCATGTTTAGTAGGTGCTTCCATCATATTACAAGCCAACATTATTTCTGGAAGACTAGATGCATTGCGATAGCGAGCCTCAATGTCATTTTGTTTACTATTGACAATAGCTATCTGTTTTTTTAGAGCTAATATTTGTTTTTTTGAAAGGGGCTGCGATCTTGTTTGTTGCTCAACCCATTTCGTCAGCAAGGCTGCTTGCGAATCATTACATTCAAAATAATGGGCTCTGCCAAAGGGCTCTAGCTGCTTAAAAATGACATCAGCATTCTCGACCTTAAAGTTCTGCTCCAACATAGCCTTAAGCTTTCCCTTTGCCTCATTGTGTAAATCTCGTTTACGTTTAGCCGTCATTGGTACGGCTTTAACTGCGGCCAGATCTGATTCTATAAATTCTTGACCATCTATCATCGCTATTTTGCTACATATCCAATGGTTTACATTTTAATATAGACTAGAGTACAGAAGAAAAAGTTCGTCCTATTAGAATAAATAGCATGTAGATACATCTAATCGATTCTTATCGATAAGTCATAATATTCCATTTTACCTTCAGACTAATGTGATCATAGCGCCCCCAAAAAAGTGCCGCACAGCAAAACAGTGTTGTACTAATCGATACTTAATATGGCACGGCCATAGCTCCTTTCGTTCAAAACTAATTGTCTAACTTGCATGTACTCTTGCGCCACACCATAAACACAAGACTATTTCTACTTTCTGCATACCTATGAGTGTATTTTTAATGACTGCCTATTTACATATATATTCGGTATATTACAACTTAGCTCTATTGAATCAAGCTATTTATTTGAGGGACCAAATTTTGCAAATTAATAAAACGACACCATTACTAACAGCTTTAGCAACTGCCATACTAGCGATAACTATCCCAACGACAGGCTTAGCACAAGGCATACCAAAACCAAATGAATTCTGGTGGCCAGATACGCTCAACCTTAAACCACTGCGCCAAAACGCTGCTGCTTCTAATCCTATGGGTGCTCAATTTGATTATGCTCAAGAGTTCAAAAAACTCGATCTCCAAGCGTTAAAAAAAGATATTGAAACACTCATGACAACCTCTCAACCGTGGTGGCCATCTGACTATGGCCATTATGGTCCCTTTTTTATTCGTATGGCTTGGCATAGTGCCGGTACATACAGAATATCAGATGGACGAGGTGGCGCTGGTGGTGGACAACAGCGGTTTGAACCACTTAATAGCTGGCCAGATAATGGCAATCTTGATAAAGCAAGAAGACTGCTGTGGCCTATCAAGCAAAAATATGGGAAACAAATTTCGTGGGCTGATTTAATGGTGCTTACAGGCAATGTTGCCTTAGAATCTATGGGATTTAAAACCTTTGGATTTGCAGGTGGGCGTGTTGATGATTGGGAGCCAGACTTAGTCTACTGGGGACCTGAAACTAAATTTCTTGATGACAAGCGTTATAAGGGTGATAGAAAACTTGAAAAGCCCCTTGCGGCCGTACAAATGGGGCTGATATATGTTAATCCAGAAGGCCCAAATGGCAACCCTGATCCCCTTGCTGCAGCTAAAGATATTCGAGATACCTTTGCCCGTATGGCTATGAACGATGAAGAAACGGTGGCCCTTATTGCTGGTGGGCATACCTTTGGTAAAGCTCATGGAGCAGCTAAAGCATCTGAATGCTTAGGCCCTGAGCCTGCTAGTGCGCCTATTGAGGCACAAGGATTTGGTTGGATCAATCAATGCGGTGAAGGCCATAGTGCTGATACCATTACAAGTGGCTTAGAAGGTGCTTGGTCTGTTGATCCAATTGCCTGGTCTTCACAATATTTAGACAACCTCTTTGCTTTTGAGTGGGTTCAAACTAAAAGCCCTCATGGTGCAACTCAGTGGATCCCAAAAGATGGGGCAGCCTCCACCTTGGTGCCCGACGCTCATGATTCAACCAAAAGACATGCACCAATTATGTTTACAACTGATTTGTCACTCAAATTTGATCCAAGCTACCGCCAAATTTCTGAGCGTTTTCAGAAAGATCCTAAAGAATTTCAACTGGCCTTTGCCAAGGCTTGGTTTAAATTAACGCACAGAGACATGGGACCCAGAGCGCGCTACTTAGGCTCTGAAGTGCCTAAAGAAGTGATGGATTGGCAAGATCCTGTGCCAGACCTTAATCATGCCTTAATTGACGATAATGATGTGAAACTTTTAAAGGCTAATATTCTGAAACAAGATCTTAGTACTTCAGATCTTGTTAAGACGGCTTGGGCTTCTGCATCAACTTTCCGTGGCACAGATATGCGTGGTGGCGCCAATGGAGCACGAATTAACCTTGCGCCACAAAATGCCTGGGAAGCCAACAATCCCAAAGAGCTTGCTAAAGTATTGAAATCTCTTGAATCCGTCCAAAGTGAGTTCAATCAAGCACAGTCAGAGAACAAGAAAGTATCTTTGGCTGATCTGATTGTATTAGCAGGAGCAGCCGCTATTGAAAGCGCCGCAAAGCAAGCAGGCTATGACGTAACGGCTCCATTTACACCAGGAAGAACAGATGCGACTCAAGCTCAAACAGATGTAGACTCGTTCTCAGCTCTTGAACCAACCGCTGATGGCTTTAGAAACTATTTTGCCTTCAAGAGTGAACTCTCACCGTCGCAGATGCTCATTGATAAAGCGAATCAATTAACCTTAACGGTTCCTGAAATGACAGCTCTGGTGGGTGGGATGAGAGTCTTAGGTGCAAATCATGATCAATCCACCAAAGGAGTCTTAACAAAAAGACCAGGAGTGTTGAGCCAAGACTTCTTCACCAATTTACTCGATATGTCCACACAATGGTCTAAATCAACCACTGAAGGTCTTTATGAAGGACACGACCGCGCAACCAAAGCATTGAAATGGACTGCGACTCCTGTTGATCTTATTTTTGGCTCGAATTCAGAGCTTCGAGCTGTAGCTGAAGTCTACGCATCAGCTGATTCGGGCGAAAAATTTGTGAACGACTTTATTGATGCTTGGACCAAAGTCATGAACCTAGATCGCTTTGACTTAAGCTAGTTTTTAAGCCTTGAAGCATCATTGATTGTTGCCTCAAGGCATTCTAAATGACTAAGATGAGAAGACTATGGCTTTTTTTAAAAAAAGAAACCCAACGAAGCAAGTTCCAAACCTTCCTGAAATTGATGTTGTGGCGACAAATGTGAGTGAAATTAAATTAGAGCCTTTTCCTCATCAGAATGTTAAAAATTTTTTAAAGCATGACTTTTATCAAGATGTTTGCAAATACTACAATGAAATTTTAGTGCGAGGCGTCTTAGATGCTGATGCGCCAGAGGATAACTCGAGGTTTCGAAAGTATCCCTATGCCTTTGATTGTGCCCATTTCCAGATACCTGCCAATGCGCCATACCCTATGGATCAATTTATCTCTCAAAAATGGATCGATTATTTTTCTGCACTGTTTGATCTGCCTTTAACAAATCAAATTTCCTTAGCCTTTCATCATCATGGCTATCATGCAAGACGTTGTAGCGCTCATACTGACTATTGTTATGTTGGCTTACCTAAAACTGAGAATCCTGATGTTAATCAATACTTTGAAAAAAAGCACTATTACTATGCATCCTTAAATAATATTGAGCAAGGAAAAAAATTAAATTTGGATGTGCAAATGCGATCTTGTGTTGCCATGATATACGTTAACAATCCTCCTTATAAAAATGAGCACGGTGGCGAAACTGCTTTATATCAAAACTATCAGCAATTTGAAGAGCATAAACCAGTAGAAAAGTATCCACCCATTTCAAACTCTGCAACATTATTTGAAGTAACCCCAAATTCTTATCATACTTTTCTACCCAATTCAAATGTATTTAGAAACTTGATAGTTCTTTGGTTTCACAGCGAAACAGACACCAAAATCAAAAGGTTTAAAGGAGAAAAACCTAAACCATTTCATTTTAAATAGATCTATGTCTACCACAATCTTTTGAAAACATTCTAAACATCACAAGTCAGCGTTAATAGTAAACTATCCTAACGTCGGCTTTAGATTAAGATTTTCTTTGCAAACTAAAGTTGACCTCTAGGATCTTTACAAAATCTTCAAAGGTATTGATTTTAAGATCGGGATGAATATAAAAAAGAGGAACCCTAGGGTTGCAAGATAAGACGACTGGTCTCGCATAGATACCCTCTAAATATAGCGTAGGCAAAGAGTAGAGTTTAACTTTACTATTTTTTGAGTACTTAAACACGGCAACCCCATGCCAAGGCTGAACGGTATGCTCAATGGCCGATGGCACCAAAAGCGCTAACTGGCCTTGTTTAGCATGAATTGTCCATCTTACATGATCAGGGAAACATGTTGAAATCGGCTCTTCATCTAACTCCCTATCACTTTTAATTTCGCAAATGTATTCAATTGCTGCTTGCCATGCTTCACGTAGAATGGATCGCCTTAATACCTCAAATATTTGAGCTTCTGATGGCACAGTCTTACAGGGTAGTCCCTGCAAGTGTTGTTCAATCTCTTTGGCTTTGTCTAATGAGATCTTCAACCCCAGCTCAAAAGGCTCTCTAAGAATATCAAGATACAGTTGATGGTAATTCTTATTAAAATGCATGGAGTAATTGGTAAGCAATTGAAACTTAACTGTATATAGCAAAGATTTAAAAAGTGGAATAAAGCGCTTCTCTATGTGACTACTTTCTGTGTCTGGATCAATAGCTATGGCTTTTTTCATAGACTCTTTCATAGCAGCGACATCAAAAACGTCCCACATTTGGGTATGATATCGCTTAAGAGATGCTTTCTTTATGGCTTCTTTCTTCTTTTTCAAAGGATCAGGCAGTCGATGTTGAATCACTTCACGATAATCAACAATCTTAACATAGGATGATAGTTTGAGCTTCATAATCCATGTTTTAAGACGCTCTTGATACCTTTGAACGACATCACTGGGTTCATTCACTATCTGATTGAAGCGTAGACCATCACTAACCACTGTGAAACTTGCTTTTTCTCCCAAAAGATTTGGAACAAAAGCGTGGTAAATGTTATCAATAATCTGAGCTATTTCAGCTAACCTTATTAAATAAATGACCTCACCCAAATCAGGATCTTCGCTTTTACATTTCACCGGGGACGTGACTTTGTAAGGAAGCGCTGGAATCACCATTTTAATATCAATTTGTTTATCAGTAAGTCTTTCAATTTGGTTAGCAAGCAAGATTCTGGAACAATTGACTTTAAGACCTTTTAGAAATTGTCTATCAAACATAACTTCAGCTATTGTTTGTGAAACACCAACCTCATCAGAGTTCTGAAGATTGTATAATGCAAAGTTCTTTTTGGCTCGTTGCTTGATGACACCAACTCTGCTAGCAATAAACTCTCGCGAGACCCTAGTGATAATCGGCATAAGAGCTTCTTCAAAATCCTTAGTACTGATTTTAATAGAGCGCTTATCAAACATATCAGAGGTATACAAACTAAGATTTTTATCTTGCATAAACTGATTCATAAAGTGAGCACTTATGACAGACTCTTTATATGAATTAAGTCCCGCTTGGTATTGTCCCACAAAGGACTTTTTATCTTGATGAGGCATTAGTTATGATGGCCCATGTAGATCCATATGCGATTTGAACTGCTTTATGTCACTCAAATTATTACATCCAGTTAATTTCATTGTCATTTCAAACTCATGAACTAATAAAGACAACATCAACTTTAGCGCTTCACTGCCTCCGCAAGCAAGTGCCCATAGAGTTGGTCTGCCAAGCATCACAGCGTTAGCACCTAAAGCACATGCTTTAAAGACATCTGATCCTCGTCTAATACCACCATCAAAGAGTATATCAATTCGGGTATTAATCACTTGAGCAATATTTGGCAAAGCGTAAATGCTAGGTATGGCCGTGTCTAGTTGACGGCCACCATGGTTAGAGACCACAATACCTTGAACCTGCATTTGGCATGCCATTTCAGCATCATGAGCATTCAATATGCCTTTAAGAAAAATAGGTAGTTTCGTGATTGATTTAAGCCAAGCGATATCATCCCATGTTGCAGAAGCATCTAGTTGCTTCTTAACAAATTCATCTACAGTACGCCCACCCATAGAGCCCTTTAAATTGGCTACTTCTAGTGTCTTTGGAAACTTAAATTGATTGTGCATATCTCGAGTGCGTTTACCACTGCAAGGGATGCCTACTGAGAGCATGATAGCTTTATATCCTAGCGTCTCAGCTTGCTGCACCAAGAATTTTGTTAATGCCCTGTCTTTAAAAAAATAAACTTGAAACCAGAGATCTTGATGATTTGAGTGTTGTGCTATTGATTCCATAGAATCACATGACATAACACTCACTACCATCGGTACATTGGATTCCTGCGCGGCCCGAGCGGTGCTAACCTCACCACCTTCATCGACTAGTTTGTGAAAACTAGTTGGTGCAATCATGATCGGATTATTGACATCTCTACCTAGTACATGAGAGCTTATATCTGTTTGGATGACATTGCGTAGCACTTGCGGCTTTAAATAAATTCTGGAAAAGGCATTTTCGTTTTCAATGGCGGTTATTTCGTTATCTGCCCCGCCAGAAATATAGTCAAATATCTCTTTCTTAAGCTTAGTCTTTGCTAAATTCTTATAATCACTAATTGATATTGGTTTCATCATTTCACTATTTAACTATTGCCCAATCATACTATTATCATCAAGAAGTATTATGATAGTTGCTACGCTATAAAATAAGATCACAATACTTAACTTTAGTTACTCGATTAAATAGTGCTTCTTTTCTTTAACATGGTGTTTGAGCGATACCATCGTAAATAAGACTTAATTGGAAACAACTTAGGGCAAAATACCGCTTTGCACAAAGAGTATTATTCAACCGCTTAACCACTGTCCATTTTATCAATGAGTTCCTCGTTAATCTTAGTATAGTGTAAATCACTTTGACGATCATTAGCCTTGCTTCCTATGCCAAGTAATAATTCTTCTATGGTTGTCCGTTATAAAGAAAAATTATGATATTTTTATAAAAATCAATGGGTTGCCATGTTGTTTTATTCTCATTTCTTTTCCTTTGAACAAGATCAACTAGACAATCAAAAGTAAAGGTATACACTACAGATTAGATCTCTCTTAAATGCATTCCTTTTTAGAAAATGAAAAAAATCAAAAATATTGCAGAGCTGATCCGCTCAGATTCATTGGAGCAGCATCCAAAATTCCCTGCTTATGTGGCACCCTTAGCTTATTCTAAGGAACAAATTTATGAGCTACAAAATCATCGTCTTAGACAAATCCTAGCTTACGCAAAAAAACACTCTCCATGGTATAAAAGAACCCTTTCTCATATTGATCCAGAAATTTTTAGCTTAGAACAAATGGATGAGATACCAATCATCACTAAAGAAATCTTCATGAACAACTGGGATGAGATTGTTACCGATCAAAATCTTAGTTTGTTTTTAGCGGAATCTCACCTTGCCAAGTTAAATGACAACCCTGATTTAGGATTGATGGATAATAGATACAACGTTCAGGCTACCAGTGGCTCTAGCGGCAAACGTGGCGTTTTTATCGCAACCAAAGAAGAAAACATTGAGCGATTCAAATGTTTTGGAAGATTTCGTGCCTTTGACATGATGAGCTGGAAATCTACAAATCATCATAAAAAGACAAGAATAGCCCAAGTCATTGTTGATAATGCTATCTATGGCATGTACCAACTAGCTAAGGCTTCAAAAAATGATCAGGTGGAGCAATTTTTTTTCCCAATGACTTTACCTCTAGAGCAAGTTGTCTACTCTTTAAATAAAACGCAGCCAGATGTCCTGCTTTGCTTGCCTAGTATCATGTTTAAACTATGTCATGAGGCCCAGAGTGGCCGGTTGAAAATTAACCCTTTTAGAATTATTGTTGGTGCTGAGCCGCTCTATCCTCCCATTCGAACTCTTATTAAAAGAGTTTGGCCAAGCACTGGCCTAACAAATGCCTATGGAGCTTCTGAAGGTGTCTGTGGATTTAATTGCTCAGTCGACAGCACACAGATGCACCTTAATTCCGATTACTGTCTCGTAGAGCCAGTGAGCGCAGACAATAAACCTACCCCTAAAGGCGTGCTTTCAGATAAAATTCTCATCACAAATCTTATTCGATATACGCAACCGCTCATTCGCTACGAAATATCCGATAGACTTATATTTTCAAACAAAGAATGCTCCTGTGGCATAGCTCTCCCGCTCATCACTGAGCCTGGAGGACGACCTGAACTAGATTTCAAATATCATGGTCATATTTATGTTCATCATCTAATTTTTGTAACCCCCTTATTACTTAACAAAGCTGTGAACGAGTATCAAGTTCAACAAACTGTCAATGGTGCAGATATCAAAATCCAATGCCGTGACACTTTAAATAAGGATGACTTAGTCAATGAAATATCTAAGTTACTTATTGAGCTTGGTCTTGTAGAGCCGCAAATTAATATCATAGAAGTCGCCTCTATTGACTATCCAGATTCAGGAAAAATAAGAAGATTTATCCCTATGTAGTACCGCTCTTATCCCAAGACTTAGTCATAATCACCTATCGAGGTATGATAGGCGAATCAAAAGCGCCTTGCGATAAAATAGAGCTATCATTGACTTTAAGAAGGACTAGCTCTTGCAGTGCTCATTCACTGTGGTCTTTTAAGAATTTGATGGAAATCATTCTAGATAATATTTATTTGACAAGCATGTCGACAGCTAATTTCTACATAGATCAACTAGTCCAGACCTCTTCTAGGCGATGCATGCGCAGGTTTTTCCCTATCCTGAAGAATTTCTACTTTCTGCCTATCTAAAACAACTCGGTATTGCCCTGGGTGACTTCTTGACTCTACGATTAAGCCATCAAGAGCATCGGACTTTAGCGAGTCATCCATTTCATGTTCCAATAGCAGGCTTTTTGCAGCATCATGAGTTAGCAAAGGCGATACAATTTGCTTGTTATCGCCCCCTCTTAACGTCCAATGCATTATTTGATCCTTATCTATACCGAGCTTACTGACGAGTAAATTTTTAGCCGAAAACTGAGCTTGTGTTTTTGATTTTAAAGTGGAATAATTCTGTAATCCTGACCTATTATCTTTAGCCCGTCCACGCACCCGGGTGGTAGATTGTTCAACGTTCTTATCAACAGTTTTTGCTTTCGCTTGAGTGGGCTGATTAGCAAAGTTTAACCTCAATAATAAGTGAGCGTCCTGTTTCAGTTTGATGAATGTTTCAAGGCTCTTTAGCTTATCATTCTGATCTTTATGCTCACTCAAAAACTTTGTGAAATCATCTCTCATCTCTTGATTATAATCTGAAGCAGCTTCAGGAAGATTAAGAGCCTTTGCATAAGCCATGTCAACAAGCTTTGAAGCATATTGCTCAAAATCAGCCCTTTTCTGATCTGACATAGTCTGAGGATCCAAGCCTATCACTTCTTGCATTGAACTTTTTAGTTCATTGACTAAAGAAACACGATTAAACAAAGATGTTAATTGTCCCTCATCAAACGAATTTGATTCTAAGTCTTTTGAGGCACCTTTTAACCCCTCAAGAATACTTTCTTTTTCTGTGATCTGCCGATCCAAATTCTCTTTCAAAATTTCTAGGAATTTTTCAGACTCAAATTGATATGAAGAGCCGTTTTTTATCCTGTGCATAAGCACTTCAAGATTATCTGGCGTTCGTGGTCCAAATGCTATTTTTTCTAAATACTCGATTTGCGTCAAGGAAGAGTCCATCAAATGCTGCTCTTTAGCTTTTGTTACAAGTTCCTCTAGCGTGTTACAATCTTTCAGATCTATTAATTGTTTAATTTGATTTTCATAAGTTTTGATGAGCAGCCTATTTTGTATATAGGCTTGCACAGCCTTTCTTTGACCTGCGGGTGAAGAATCTGGTGGATTCATGGAAAAATTTCTAGTCACAACACAGTGATCAGCTTTAGAAGCTCCAAATCTTCCCTTCTCTAAATCAACATGCTTGGCTTCAATCTTCGTTGTATAGTTTTCAGAGACAACATCTAAGCCTGTGCTTATGGCTACCCTATCTAAAAATCCACCTCTCGCCCTATTGAGCCTTGTTACCTGCCCATAGCCACCTTCAAGGTAATGCCTGAATTCTTTTCTCTCCTTAACACCAGAGCTATCCATGGTTTTGCCCTTTTTATCCTGCATGCCATACGTGCCTCTTAGCGTTTGTTTACCAGTTTCATCACTAACGCTAGCACTTTGATGAGCGTCTGTTAGCATACCGTCTGTGACAGAAATAGTAGGATTCTTTTCGAGATCAAATCCTTGATTGGCTAAAGCAATTTGATCAGCTGGGTCACTTGTATGCCCATCTTTATACAACAAATTTCTTTCATTAATATCTCCAGAGAACAAGCGCACAACTGAAGCTTCTTCAACTATTTGCTCAAAGGTCTTCATATGCCCAGTTAGTCCTTGGCTTTTGGCAAAAGCACCAGCATGAGCTCGTCTTTTTTGCTCGCTGTGGGAATCAAGATGGCATCCTGATCCATGCACTGTTAAAACATCCTCGTTGTTTAAAGTGATTTTCGCCTCAATTGTAATAATTGATTTATTGCCCTTTTTTCCGTTAGCTACTTTTTCAGGTTCATATTGTATTGTTGCTCTAGCATCCTTAACGGCATAAGGCTTCTTAACGAACATGGCAGCACTGACTCGATGAGCATCGGTGTACTTTCTTTGAGCGTAACTTGCTAATCCTTTTGCACCAGCCGTAGAGGTGTGCCACTGTGGCTCTTTAGTTTCAACTAATACATATTGCTCCCCTGGTGCCAAACCTTTATTGAGCCTAACCAAAAGTAAATCTTGTAGGCGCTCTCCTTCACCAGCCATTTCCTCTTGGGTATTAATAGATATGACCGTAGGCGTTAAATCGGTACCCGGAGCTTTATCTAAGTTACGGTAGATATCCTCAACCATCAATGCTTGGGCTTTATCACCGCCCATATTCCACGTAAGTATTGCAAGCGTCACAGGTGAGATTTTAGCTGTAGAGCTTATTGGCTCTGCAACCTTCCGCTGGCTAAGTGCCGAATTATGTTGGATTGGTGAACCAGATTTTATCTGAGGATTATTATGCTCCTTAAGCAATCTTTTAATAGCCTTCTTAAATTTAAGCATGCACTTCATATCCTCAATTCACATGTATTTACACAAATTATTCTACCTATATACTACAATGTTATCATAATTACTTTTTTTTGATCTTATAACTCATATGATTTGATGATATATGTCTAGATTTTGAGCTTACTAAGCAGCTTAATTGCCCATTCTATGCTTTTAACCATCAAGCGATAACAAAGGCTTAACCCTATCCAGATGACGAGCAAGACTTACACTAAGTCTTTTTTTAGTCATGTGGTTTTATTGGCTAATCATTGATAATTTTTTCAACGACTGGTAGTATCGCTATAGAGCTTTTTCTGGATGAATGGCATTTAAGTGAATGAATATCGTAGTAAAAACTTCAGTCATGTTATTATCTTTGACTCTTGCGGGCTGTAGCTCTCATCATAAAGCAACTAGCCAACCCCATATTAAGCATGAAGAGCAAACTAATTTTTATCAGCTAAAAACCACCTCCCAAGGTAACGTTAAAACTGGAGAATATTTATATCGTCAATCAGACCAGTGCGAATATGACGCCTTAAAACTTCTTGCTCCATTATCTATTAAATCAAAAAACTTCATGGTTCCAAATATTGAGATCTCCGCACAAAATTTACTTAAAACAGCAAGCCACAATGGCTATGACTACTACAAAGCTCAAGAAATTCCTTCTTCAAAAAAATCTCTCGCTCAAAAGCTCATGAAAAAATCAAAAGAGCAAGGGATAAAGATTAAAGCTAATGATGGTGTCGCTCAAGCCTATGCTATTTCAGGCAATCTAGAATACACTTATGATCTACCTAAAAAAACTCAATATAAGAAAGTGAAAATTCTTGATCTTGCGAAATCGACAGAAGGAGATTCGCTTCAACTGGTAGCGATCCAGGACAATAAAATAGAATTAATACAAACTAAATCCGCTCACACAAAGAAGATCTCCATCCCAAGTAGCCAAAAAGATTTTCTGGTGGACGAGAAGAAAATACATCTATTAGCTATCCAAGATGACGAGATAACTTTTTGTATTTCTTGCCCTATTGAATAGATAGATCTTCTCTTAAACGATAAAGAGAACTTAAAATCAGGATAGCAAATCGTTGATCTCAGATTCCTGGATAACAGCAACACCTAGGTCTTGAGCCTTTTTCAACTTACTACCTGCTTTGTCTCCAGCAATGAGTGCTGTGGTTTTACTTGAAACAGAGCCTGAAACTTTGGCACCTCTTTCTAGAAGCTGAGCTTTTAATTCATCTCTTGGCATACTTAAAGTACCGGTTATTACGAAAACTTTACCTTCCAACGACTGATCTGACTTTGTTGCATTCTGCGGCCAATGAATACCAGCTTTTAATAAGGATCTTATCACTTCTAGATTATGACTTTGCTTAAAAAACTGATAAATATGCGATGCTACGATGGGACCAATATCTGAAATTAGAACTAAACTATCTTGCTCAGCTTGCATGATGGCATCTAGATCGTTAAAATGAGTTGCTAAACTTCTAGCTGTGGCCTCTCCAACTTCACGGATCCCTAAGGCATAAATAAATCTATTAAGTGTCGTTTCTCTGCTCTTATCTATCGCTTTTATCACTTTTGCAGCAGATTTCTCACCCATGCGCTCTAACTGATTCAAATCTTCAGGCTTAAGATGATACAAGTCCGCGACAGTATCTATAATCTTATTTTCTACCAAGACCTCTATGAGCTTTGAGCCTAATCCATCAATATCCATAGCCTTTCTTGAAACAAAATGCTTCATGGCTTCAACAACTTGAGCCGAGCAATATAATCCCCCTGTACAACGGATGGCCGCTAGCGTTTCTTCTTGCTCAACATCGGATCCACAAACAGGACATTGAGTTGGTGCTAATATTCGTTTCGCGTTCTTCGGCCTTTTGCTCAAGACTGTCGCCATGACTTTTGGAATGACATCGCCAGCACGGCTTACAATGACCGTATCTAAAACTCTTATATCCTGGCGTGCAATTTCATCCATATTATGTAGAGTTGCATTACTGACAGTCACCCCGCCCACAAAAACTGGCTCTAAGCGAGCCACCGGTGTTAAGGCACCTGTACGTCCAACTTGAAAGTCAACACTTAGTAAACGAGTCATTTTTTCTTGAGCAGGAAATTTATAAGCAATGGCCCACCTAGGAGCCCTAGACACAAAACCAAGTTTTTCCTGTGCTTCAAAGTGATCAACTTTTATCACTAAACCATCAATTTCATAGGGCAACCCATCGCGTTTCTTCATTAAGGTTTGATAAAAATTTTTGATACCTTCAACATCGGAAACTTGTTTGATTAAATCACAAACCCTCATTCCCCACGTTTTTAAGTTCACCAGCAGCTCACTATGAGTCTTAGGCTGTAATTGCTTAGGTATTATCGCAGAATAACTGTAAAACTCTAACGCACGCGAGGCGGTTATTTTTGGATCAAGTTGACGTAAAGTGCCACTAGCTGCATTTCTTGGATTAACAAAGGTTTTAGTGCCATTAGCCAAAGCTTCTTTATTTAACTGATTGAAGCTCTTTAATGGCATGTAGATTTCACCACGAACTTCTAACTCACTAGGAGCACCAGGCTCCAGTTTCAATGGAATACTTCGAATTGTTTTAACATTATGGGTAATATCTTCGCCGGTTTGACCGTCCCCGCGAGTAGCGCCATACTGCAACACACCATTTTTATAAAACAAACTCACAGCACAACCATCAAATTTTGGCTCTAGAGCAAAAGATACCTCCCGCTGACCCAAACCATCAAAAACTCGCTGACAAAAATGGGCCAGTTGCTCGTCAGAAAAGGCGTTATCGAGTGATAACATCGGCGCACGATGCGTTATTTGTGAAAACGAACTTAAAGGCTTTGCTCCAACTCTTTGAGTCGGTGATATGGGAGATGCGAGCTCTGGATATTTTGCTTCCAAAGCTACTAACTGTTGAAATAATCTATCATACTCACTGTCAGGGATTGTTGGGGCATCAGAAATGTAATAATCTCGATTATGCCCCTCTATATCACGTCTTAATGCTTCAACTTCATTTTGAATTTTTTTAGGTACACTCATATTTTTAAGAATCTAGCGTTTTTTCCTGCGCCAACTGCCTTCTTTGGGTTTCTCTAATATTCTCTTTTAAGTGCTCAATGGTTTGCGCATTCAGCGGGTTACGCGACTCATCACAAATTTGACCACCTAAAGTATTGGCCATATTTCTAGCCACAGCCAACATTTTGTCAAAGCTCGGTAAAGGATCATGAAGACTCGATACATCCATAAAGAGTATTAACCCTCTAAATTGTGAGATTATCACTTTGCTTGGCTCAAACCAACCTGGCTCTGTGAGCGAAGCTAGACTAAACAAAACTTCTGATTGGACTTGATCGCCACGATGCTTATGATAGATTCTTTTGGCACCAAATTTTAGTTGATTAGCTTGAATGGACGCATTTAATGCTCGCCCTGAAAAATTCTGTCCTGAATTAGCTATGATTGTCACTGCGACTATTTCAACAGCATGAGAAATTGTTTGAGAAGATCTAGAAGTTACTTGAGCCGTTTGAGCCGGACGCGGTTCAGAAACATCAGCTATAAAATCATCTTCAACAAAAAATTTCTGATTTTGAGATGATCCTGCATTTTTATTGGAAAGAATCGTTTCTTCAAATTCTTGAACTTGTCGATGAATTTTCTTACGGCGGCGAACCGCATCAAGTAAAATACCCACGATGACCAAGGCTCCTAGGCCTAACAAGATGAGTCTTAAGTCGACTTCCATAATCTTCTCCTTATATCCTTTAAGCTTCAGCCAATGCTGTAGCTTTTTCCACATCCACCGTGACTATTCGTGATACTCCTGGCTCTTTCATCGTAACACCCTGAAGCTGATCTGCCATTTCAATCGCAATTTTGTTATGACTAATATAAATAAATTGCACTGTTTTAGACATTTCCTTCACTAATTGACAAAATCTACCTACATTATAGTCATCAAGTGGAGCATCAACCTCATCAAGCATACAAAAAGGCGCTGGATTCAGTTGAAAAATAGCAAAAACGAGTGAAACCGCTGTAAGGGCCTTTTCTCCACCACTTAACAAATGAATCGTTGTGTTTTTCTTGCCGGGAGGCCGCGCAATCACGGTCATGCCCGTTTCAAGCAGATCGTCGGAGGTTAATGAAAGGGTTGCATGCCCTCCACCAAACAGTCTTGGGAATAAATCTTGGAAATTTTTGTTTATTTTATCAAAAGTTTCTTTAAATCGATGCTTAGTTTCCCTATCTATTTTAGCAATGGCTTGCTCCAAAGTAGATAGAGCCTCATTTAAGTCTTTATCCTGACTGTCGAGATAAACTTTTCGCTCATTTTGTTGAGCATATTCTTCGATAGCCGCGAGATTAATAGCCCCTAATCGGTTGATTTGGACACGTACCCGCTCTAGATCTTTTACCCAAGTATCTTCATCAGCATCTTCTGGCATATTCTCAAGTAAATCTTTTAGCTGGAAATCCGTCTCATTCAGTTTTTCAACAGCTGTTTCGCGGCGCACCGTCAAAGCCTGCCACTTCATTCTATTTCCCTCTAGGCGCTCACGATTGCCTTCTAAGGTACTAGCGATTTTGTGGCGAGCCTGATCTAGTTCACGCATCTCATTTTCAATGCCTGTCACTTGATCACGAGCTTGATTTAGTGATTCTTCAACCTCTAATCTTTGCTCAATCAATGATTCCAACTCAGCTTTAAACCCTTCAATAGGTGATTCATTTTGAACTTGTTGCTGCTGAATTTGACGCAATCGTTGTTCAAGATGCTCTATTTGACCTTCGAATCTAGAAATATTGCCAAGCTTCGATTGTAGCTCTGTCTCAACACGGCTTGCTGTCAAAGCCAGCTCATGTTGCCTCGTCTTAGATTGCTCACTGCTTTCTTTGGCTTGTGCAACAGATTCTTTGATAAAGCCCTTTGAAACTTCTAGCTCACTACGTTTATCAGACAAAGCAGACATTTGCTCGATAGATACAGAAACAGTAGCTCGACAAGCATCAATTTCTTCCTGCCAACCACCAATGGATGTCTGAATCTCATCCATCTCTTGCTGGATCTGACTAAGCCTTGCATTTAAATGGTCTAATTTGTCCTTTTGATTTTGAAAGCTGTACTTTAACTCAGTTAGCTGTTTAAACGCTTGATTTCTCTCAAATTGGTACTCTTCACGGTGACTTTCAAT
>CAYGPI010000025.1:11499-28468 GCA_964351745.1 uncultured Francisellaceae bacterium | reverse complement strand
ACTTAATCCTTGGCCGCTTAGCATATGTATTGGCATGATTGCTATCCTTCCATCATTGGAAAATCACAGACTTGTTTTCTTGCACAAGCGGCCGCTTGCTCATAACCCGCATCCATATGTCGCATCACACCTGTTGCTGGATCGTTCCATAAAACACGACTCAAGCGCTCACTAGCTTCGTGGGTTCCATCACAAACAATCACAAATCCACTGTGCTGCGAGTACCCCATGCCAACGCCACCACCATGATGCAGGCTTACCCACGTTGCTCCACCAACGCAATTTAACATGGCATTCAACAAGGGCCAATCTGAAACAGCATCTGATCCATCTTTCATACTCTCAGTTTCACGATTTGGGCTAGCCACAGATCCCGAATCTAAATGATCTCGGCCAATGACAATCGGAGCCTTCAACTCACCATTTTTCACCATCTCATTGAATCGAAGCCCAATACGATGCCTATCTCCTAAGCCTAACCAACAAATTCTAGATGGTAAACCTTGAAAAGCAATCTTTTGAGCAGCTAAATCTAACCAACGATGCAAGGGTTTATCATCTGGCATCATTTGAGCTACAACCTTATCTGTTTTATAAATATCTTCTGGATCACCAGATAAAGCAACCCATCGAAATGGCCCTTTTCCTTCACAAAAGAGTGGCCTAATGTAGGCCGGAACAAATCCAGGAAAATCAAATGCATTTGAGACACCTTCATCAAAGGCAACCTGTCTAAGGTTATTCCCGTAATCAAAAGTTGGGATCCCTTTCTTATAAAATTGAAGCATGCTTTGAACATGATGAGCCATCGAAGCTTTCGCAGCACTGACGATAGCTTTTGGATCATTGTGACGAGCCAAAGCTGCTTGCTCTAACGTCCAACCACTTGGTAAATAACCATGCAGAGGATCATGGGCACTTGTTTGATCGGTCACTAAATCAGGCAAGCAATCACCCTCTAAGATCTTTGGTAAAATATCACAAGCATTGCCTAATAAACCTACAGAGACTGGTTGATCATTGAGAGTTGCCTGCTTGATTAAAGCCATGGCCTCGTCAAGATCTTGAGCACTATGATCTAAATATTTTGAATCTAACCTTTTCTGAATTTTTACAGGATCGCACTCTATCGCTAACATGCTCGCACCAGCCATCGTTGCAGCGAGTGTTTGCGCACCACCCATGCCACCCAGACCAGCCGTTAATATCCACTTGCCTTTTAACGTGCCATCAAAATGTTTTTTGGCTGCTGACATAAAAGTTTCGTAGGTGCCCTGTACAATACCTTGGCTGCCGATATAAATCCATGAGCCAGCAGTCATTTGGCCATACATCATCAAGCCCTTTTTATCGAGCTCATTAAAATGATCCCAATGAGCCCAAGCTGGGACTAAATTAGAGTTAGCGATCAGGACTCTTGGCGCGTGGTTATGTGTTTTGAAAATGCCAACAGGCTTTCCAGATTGGATAAGGAGTGTTTCATCATCTTCTAAGCGCTTCAAGCACTCGATGATTTTATCATAACAAGTCCAATTTCTTGCAGCTCTCCCAACCCCACCATAAACAATCAAAGCACTTGGATCTTCCGCCACCTGAGGATCGAGGTTGTT
Organism: uncultured Francisellaceae bacterium; assembly: GCA_964351745.1. Lineage (GTDB taxonomy): Bacteria > Pseudomonadota > Gammaproteobacteria > Berkiellales > Berkiellaceae > CAYNJF01. The sequence goes on along the minus strand of CAYGPI010000025.1, from coordinate 26,858 downwards.
CATCAACATTCTAAGAGCTGCCTCAGTTTGCCAGGACTTACACTGTAAGGTTGTCCCATAAGGCGCATGAATAATCCTTGCTGGATCAAATCTATCGTTCATATATTTTTATTCCTTGACTATAAACAGACTGGCAAGGATTGATGCCAAAACCGTAAACCAAATCTCGTGGATGCTCTATATCCCATAAAACACAATTGGCTAAATACCCCTTTTTTAAGCAACCCACATGCTCTAAATTTAAGGCCATGGCAGCATGTTTTGTAACACCCATCAGGGCTTCTACGGGCGTTAAACCAAATAGAACACTGGCCATATTTAGCATCAGTAAAATGGATGTGGTGGGAGATGTCCCTGGATTACAATCTGTAGCAATCGCTATAGGAACATCATATTCTCTTAACCAGTGGATAGGAGGCAACTGTGTCTCTTTTAAAAAATAATAAGCTCCTGGAAGTAAAACTGCCGTTGTGCCGCTCTCTTTAAAAGCTTGAACATCTTCTTTTGTTGAAAACTCTAAATGCTCCACAGAAACAGCCTTGTGCCGAGCCGCCACTAAGCCGCCACCTAAATGATTAAGCTGATCACAATGAAGCTTTACCGGGATACCGAGTGAATCGCAAGCTCGAAAAAGTAGCTCAATGAGCTCTGGACTAAACGCAATCGTTTCACAATATCCATCTACAAAATCTATCAAATTGTCAGACATTAACTCTGGCAACATGTTTTCAATGATATCTTGTATATACGTTGCATGATCTGAGTACTCTAACGCAAGTGTGTGGGCACCTAAAAAAGTTTTTAAAACTTGAACTTGGTTCTGCTCACCAAGCTTTTTGGCGACTTCTAGCATTTTTTTCTCAGTCACCAGATCTAAGCCATAGCCTGATTTAATCTCAAAAGTTGTTACCCCATGCGAGATACCTGCCTTCAACCGTTTTAAACTTTGCTGATACAACTCATCGAAACTTGCTGCTCGCGTCGCCCGCACCGTTGATTGGATCCCACCACCTTCTTGATGGATCTGGCCATATGTTTGGCCTTCTAATCGCTTCTCAAATTCATCACTTCGATTGCCAGCATAGACAAGATGAGTATGACAATCGATGAAACCAGGCGTTAAAACAAGACCTTGACAATCAATACTGTGTGCGTCATCCAATTCGCTTGCTGGTAGGTCTGAGCTAGCGCCAACCCATTGAATTTTGCCATCAACCGCGATCATGGCGCCATCATCGAGACAAGACAGTTGCTCATCTATAAATGTATAAAGATTTGCATGCAACCAAATCATCTTAGAGTGCTTCATAGATGGCTAACCTTATAAATTTTCAACAAAATGATGAATAATCTGCGCACCTAGTTTTGCTGTGAATTGATTATCATCATAATTGGGTGCTAACTCAACAACGTCCATCGCCTTGACTTGAGACGACTGAGCCAATCGCTTCATCACAGGCAATACATGCCAAGGTAACAAACCTAGTGGCGATGGGGCTGAAACGCCCGGCGCAAATGCTGAACTAAAGACATCCAAACAGACACTGACATAAACGGATTGATGCCGATTTAAAATGATATCAATCTCTTGAACTAAATGGTTGGGATCAATATGAATATCTTGTGCTAACCAATATTGGGCTTGAACCGTTTTAGCTGTTTTAAATAATGTATCTGTATTAGCTTGTGGTTGGATCCCAAAGCAATAATAGTGAAACGGTAAAGACTGCTTTTGGCATTGCTCATGAATTTGAAAAAAAGGCGTTCCTGAGGTACTTTGTTGCTCGTGCCTTAAATCAAAATGAGCATCAAAATTGATGATAGCTAAATCCTGAGCAAACGGCTGCTTAGCTAACCCTTGAAAATGGCCCCAGGCCGTTTCATGCCCACCGCCAAGCACAATAGTGAGTTGGTCCTGACTTTGCAAATAGGCAACGGCTTGCCCTAATGCTTGCTGCGCCTGTTCAAGCGAACCCAAGGCTAATATGTTACCTGCATCATACATCACTAAGGATGGATGATGAATGGCTAAGGATCCAAGCTGTTTTCGCAATGCTTGAGGGCCATCTTTAGCGCCAACTCGCCCTTGGTTTCTAGCGACACCTTGGTCACAGCGAAATCCAAGCAAAGAAATACCAGGAGAAGGAAAGGAGTCTTTCAAAGAGCGACACTCAACCGTTTGATAGAGCCTTGTTGGATCCGCTCTGCCTTGCCATTCACCTTGATCTGTTTCTTGATAATTTTGTTTATCGATTATCATGATGCGGTATGCTCAAGGATGAGATGCGTCACATCGAACATAGCTTGTTCTCGCTGCTCTAACGTTGTTTTTCTTTTAATCTTTACGGCATGGAAATCTGCAAGTTTTGAGCCATTTTTTGCTGACTGAACAAACCAAGCATAAGCATGTGCCCAATCAACTGGCTCCCCGATCCCTTTAGAAAGGAAGATAGCGACCTTATATTGAGCTCTTCCATGATCATTGATAGCAGCTTTTTTATACCAATAAAAAGCCTTTTCATAATCGGTGTTAACGCCTAAACCGCGCTCATAATAAGAGGCTAACCTTGCTTGGGATTCTGTATGATTTAATAGAGCTGCCTTCTTGTACCATTTGGACGCCAAGTTAAAATCTTGTTGAAGCCCCTTGCCCCGACTATACAATTTAGCTATTTTAAAATATATAAAAGCTTGATTGCTTTTAGAAGCTTTTAAATACCATTTTAAAGCTAACTTTGGACTAGCTCTAACACCCTTCCCATGAAGGTAGTAATCCCCTAGATGAAGCTGAGCATCATGATCACCAGCTAAAGCTGCTCTTTGGTACCAATAAGCACTTTTTTGAATGTCAAAGCTCTGGCTATGCTCATTAGCCAATAAATCCCCTAGAAGTTTTTGTGCCTCCAAGTGGTTTTGCTGCGCAGCAAGCTCAAGCCAATGAACAGCCTCAGCTATATCTAACTTTTCTCCAAGATTTAACTGATACTGCACTGCAAATTTATATTGAGCATTTGCAACGCCTTGTTTTGCAAGATTGTGCAAACGATCGTACTCTGAGGAGTTGCCAGTGGGTGATCCAAGGCATTTGAGAGCAAGCACCCAACATATGAGAAATAAGCTTATACGGCCCAATGATAGCATTCAAAGTATCCTTACCAACAATCCATCATACAAACTCTGGTTGTACGCACGAATATCGTTGCATCAATCATAAAAACATCAATGCCATATCATTGAATATTAAAGACCTGATGGCTAACTAATAATAATTCATCAAGTGTCTATGCATGCTACTAGAGAGGATTAAATAATGTAAAGTAGTTTTCACTGGTTGTCTTAGCTATCGTTTCAACTGATTCGCCACGGAGCTGAGCAATAAATTCAGCGACGAACGAAACATAACTTGGCTCATTTTGCTTCCCACGGTGAGGGACAGGCGCTAAATAAGGGCAATCCGTTTCAATGAGCATCTTTTCTAAGGGCATGCGTGTTGCAACATCGTGCAACGTTTTAGCGTTTTTAAACGTCACAATCCCAGAAAAAGAAATATAAAAGTTAAGATCCAACGCTTTCGTTGCCATATCCCAATCTTCAGTAAAGCAATGCATCACCCCGCCAATATCTTGAGCTCGCTCTTGGCGCATGATATCGATGGTGTCATTTTGAGCTTGTCTTGTATGAATGATTAAGGGTTTGCGCACTTGCTTTGCGACATCAATATGATGAGCAAAGCGATCTCTTTGCCAATTTAAATCGCCTTCAACTCTAAAATAATCAAGACCAGTCTCACCAATAGCAATTATCTTCGGATGCTGGCTAAGCTCTATCAACTCACCAACTTTCATGCTTTCGCCTGGTTGATGGTTAGGATGAACGCCCACTGAGATATGGATATCCTGGTGCTGTTCGCTGATTTCAACTAACGTTGCATATTCGCTTAATTCAGTACAAACACACAAAAAATTAGTTACACCAGCATCTCGAGCTCTTTGAATCACGCTATCAAGCGTGTCGCCTTGGTCTTTTGACAAATCTAATAGGTGTAAATGACAATGTGAATCAACGTACATAAAAAATCTTATAAGGTATGCGTAGGCTTATCAGACTGTAACATACCAGCGAGATAGGTTTCAATTTTGTTGCGAACTTGTGAGCCTTCTTCTTCACTAAATTGAACTCCGATACCTGACGCTCTGTTACCTTGCGCCCCTTTTGGAGTGACCCATATCACTTTACCTGCTGCTGGCATTTTTTCTGTCTCTTCCATAAGATGAAGTAATAGGAAAACCTCATCATGCAGTTTATAACTCTTGTTCGTTGGGATAAATAGACCACCGTTTTTAACGAAAGGCATATATGCTGCATATAAAACAGCCCTATCGCGTATTGTGAGGGATAGAATACCAGGCTTTTTTTTGACTTCACCATCTAAGGGTGGTGCTGAATTTGGCTGCTCTGACATGCTTGACTCCTTATTGACTCACCAGGCTCACTCTTACACTGTAGCACTCGCCTCTTTTATTTTGGTTAAAAAATATACCAAAGCATAGCGTGCGTTGACATTTGTATCTCTAAGCTCTTGCGCGGTTCTTTTCCAATCGTCTAGCCACTCAAACATGGTTTTCACATCTAAGCTTTTAGACAAAGCTGTTAATTGTTCCATGCAGTCTTGGTTCTTTAAATAGGCTCGATCTAACCCTGAGCTTAAATAACATAGATCTGCAAGAAGACTATGAACTAAGTATAGTGCGTCTTCAACATCACCTTTGAGCCATTGTGCTGCAATCTCATGCGCGACTGAGTCTTTATTCAGGAGATCGAAAAATTGCTGACCAATACGCTCACGTAGCCCAAGATTTTCCTTCCTTGTATAGTAGAGCACTTTAAATGGGCAGCCATCAAAATAGCCAAGCTGCGTCATGGCTTCATCCTTATCAAAACCATGATTCATTAAAAAGCTATGTGCTTCATCCATGGAGGGCGCAGGAACAATCTGCTTCACACAACGACTCACAATGGTTGGCGCTATGTTTGTTAAAGATTCGGTACTAAGCAAAAAGCAAACATTTGTATTAGGCTCTTCTAACACTTTTAAACAAGCATTTGCGGCATTGATATTCATACGAGCCGCATCCATCATCACCCAGAGTCTTTGCTGCGACTTCAAGTTTAAAGACACTTGCAAATCTCGTATAGCATCGACAGTGATTTTTTTTTCTTCACCAAAACCTAAAGTCGTGATAGCAACATGCGAGTCTTCTTCAACCGCTCGGCATGACGAGCAAGATAGGCATGGCCCATCACCCTCACAGACTTGTGATTGAATAAACCTGACCATCAACTGTTTTGTGTTTAAACGATCACCGACAAAAAGTAAAGCATGAGGGAGACGACCAGCATGGACTTGCTCTTGCAAAGACTTGATAAGTCCTTCATGCCAAGGATAAATATCACTCATGATTTAAAGCTTCAAAGACATGCAAAAGCTGCTCTTGAACTTTCTCAATGGATTGGCTGGCATCAATCACACGGTATCTTTCAGGCTCTTGGCGAGCAAAATCTAAATAGCATTGTCTGACCTTCTCAAAAAACTCCGCTTTTTCATTTTCAATGCGATCTAAGGCTTTGCGCTTCGATATGCGCTCAAGACCAATACTAACGGGAGCATCCAATAGGATCGTGATATCAGGTTTAAAGTGCCCTAGCGTCCACTCATTGAGCTTTTGCAATCTTGCTAAATCCATCTCTCGACCAGCACCTTGATAGGCGAAACTTGCATCGTAAAACCTATCACATAAGACCCAAGTCCCATTTTCAAGAGCAGGTTTAATTTTGTAAGCAACATGCTGAGATCTGGCCGCATAAAAAAGTAAAGCTTCTGTATCAGCTAAAATAGGCTCATCATAGTCATCAAGCAAAACTTTTCGAATAGCTTCCCCAACCGATGTGCCACCGGGCTCTCTTGTAAGCAAAGTTGGGCATTTGGATTGAATCAGTTGTTTTTCAAAGAATTGAATATTAGTGGATTTACCAACTCCTTCAACCCCTTCAAAAGTGATAAATTTGGCTCGATTTAAGATAGTCATGATTGCCTCTTAATATACTTATTAACCATGTCTTGATGCTCTTTTAAAGTCGTAGAAAAATGGTGCGAGCCATCCCCTTTCGCGACAAAATACAAATAACTACCTTGAGCAGGTTTGGCAGCTGATAGCAGCGCACCAAAACTGGGTGCTGCAATAGGAGTTGGCGGTAAACCTTTTTGAGTGTAACTATTATAGGGCGTATCTCTTTTTAAGTGCTCTCTCGTAATATCGCCATCAAAGTCAGGTCCAAGACCATAGATAACAGTAGGATCAGCTTGTAATCTAATCCCTTGATTTAAGCGGTTATGAAAAACCTGCGCCACCAGTGGCCATTCTTGGGCCAGCTGTGTCTCCTTCTCAATGATAGAGGCCAAAATCAAAAGTTCATAAGGCGTTTTTAGAATATTAGATTCGGATCTGGCCTGCCACGCTATCTCTAACTGCTTCACCATCAAATCATGGGCTCTTTTTAAAAATTCGACATCGGTTGTCCCTTTTGGGAAATAATACGTTTCAGGGAAAAATAATCCTTCTGGTGACAAAGATAACGAATCTTTTAAAAAAGGTAAAACTGGATCAGTCTCACTGATCATTGTATTTTTGATGGCAGGATTTTCGTGCAAATGTTGTCGCAAGGTTCTAAACGACCAACCTTCAATGATGGTCTGCGTATATTGTGTCACTTGACCTTCAACAATTTGCTTTAATAACTGTTGCCCAGTGATACCCTTTTGCAGCAAATACTCTCCTGCTTGGATCTTATGACTCTTCTGCTGCAAACGAATAAATACTTCAAACCACAGGGGAGAAAATGGCTCCACATTTTGGTCAACGCTTAGATGCTTTAATATGTCTCTCACAGATTGGCCTGAAGGGATTTTGATGGTCAGTGAATCTACTGACACAATTGGTCTATAAACAAACTCCGCCAGTTGCATACCAGTACACAGCAACATCAGCGAAAGCGCCAAACCAAAAAAAATGGATAATCGTTTTAACACGGCCAAACCTTTAGTAAAATATCTTTTATAGGTTGAACTTCTTTTATGTTCAGAGAGTGTTCATCTATTTGATTAATAGATTTTACACCAATCACGGTGTTACATAGAAATAATGCACGTGCTTTCTTTAGTCGATCGTAGGGCAGAGTAGATTCTTGCACCGCAATGCCGTGCAGAGGTAAATGATCGAGTAGCCACGCTCTTACCACACCTTCTACGCCGCAATCATTTAATAGCGGCGTAACCCAGCCCTCTTCCATAAGAGCAAATAAATTACTTTTAGTTCCCTCAATCGCATGGCCTTGACTGTCGCACAAAATAATTTCTTCAATAGGCCCATCTATTTCTTGAGAAGCTAAGACATTTTCTAAACGGTTTAAGTGTTTAATGCCAGCCAACAGAGGCTGACTTGCGATGACGTGGTGCCATCTTTTAACTTGGCAGGAAGATTGTGGCGTCGCCTGCCATGGCAACGATCGAGCATAGATTTGTGTGTCATCCGTACTAGGTTTATACCCACGCCCAGTTTGATTGCGAGTTAATATAACCTTAACAATCGCTGATCCAAATTGTGATCTATGCAACTTGATGGTGTCAGTAAGTTCTTTTTGATCAAACTTAAGCCCAAGCACTCCACAACCTTTTTGAAGTCGAGCGAGATGGTACGACCAAAAAGGATGTGTCTCTAATTGAAAGGAATCATTTGGAAAAGCGATGGTTTCAAACAAACCATCGCCATACTGCAAGCCTCTGTTGTCTAACGTTAAGGCTTTTGAAGACTCGCCATTAATCTGAATGAACTCGGCGTAAAATAATAGCGCCGTTAGTGCCACCAAAACCAAATGAATTTGACATAGCAATCTCAATATCCATTTCTCTGGCACGATTTGGAACGTAATCGAGATCACATTCTTCATCAGGCTCAGAATAATTTATCGTTGGTGGTGCAATCCTATCGCGAATGCTTAAAGCACACCAAATCACTTCAACAGCACCAGCAGCACCTAATAAATGTCCTGTCATAGATTTTGTTGAGCTCACGGCAACTTTTTTGGCATGCTCACCCAAAGAAAGTTTAATCGCCATGCTTTCGTAAGCATCATTAATGCGAGTGGATGTTCCATGCGCATTAATGTAGTCAATCTCACTTGGTTGAATGCCTGCATCTAAAATAGCTGCTTGCATACTTTGAGCCATACCCGTGCCACCCTCAGCAGGTTGCGTGATATGAAAAGCATCGCCGCTCATACCAAAGCCTATCACTTCAGCATAGATTTTAGCGCCACGTTTTTTGGCATGTTCATATTCTTCAAGAACAAGAACTCCAGCACCATCCCCTAAAACAAAACCATCTCTGCCTTTATCAAAAGGGCGACTAGCTTCTTGAGGTGAATCGTTTCTTGTCGATAATGCTCTTACAGCAGAAAAGCCGCCAACCCCTAAAGGTGTACTAGCTCTCTCAGCACCACCCGTGACCATGACATCAGCATCACCGTACGCAATCGTGCGTGCCGACATACCAATACTATGGCAACCCGTAGTACAAGCTGTTGCAAAAGCTAAATTAGGGCCTTGAAAACCAAATTTCATTGAAACGTGACCCGAAATCATATTGATTATCGCGCCAGGTATAAAGAAAGGAGAGATTCGACGCGGACCAGAGTTATTCAAAGAGTTGTGGCTCGTTTCAATAAAATCAAGCCCACCAATACCTGATCCAATAGAGACACCTATGCGCTTTTTATCTGTTTGCGCTTTATCCAAACCAGCATCAAGAACAGCTTGATGAGCAGCTGCGACGCCATATTGAATAAAATCTCCCATTTTACGAGCATCTTTCGTTGAGATGTCATAATCTGAAACATCAAACCCTGGCACAAGCCCGGCAATTTTAGTTGAGAATGCTGAAGTATCAAAAGTGTCAATCTCACGAATGCCACTTTCACCAGCTAAGATTGCTCGCCAAGCAGTTTCAACGTCATTACCAACAGAAGAAATCATTCCTAAGCCGGTAACAACAACGCGACGTTTACTCATAGTCGTGCTCTCCTCTTACGATAGATTTTCAAATTACTTTTGGCAATCTTCAACGTAAGCAATCGCTTCTTTCAGCGTTGTTATTTTTTCTGCATCTTCATCAGGGATCTCAATATCAAACTCTTCTTCAAGAGCCATAACAAGTTCAACTGTATCAAGAGAATCAGCACCTAAATCATCAACAAATTTTGATTCAGCTTGAACTTTATCTCGCTCAAGACCTAACTGCTCTACAACAATATCGGTAACGCGATCTTGGATGCTGCTCATTACTTTTTCCTCTGCCATGGACATTAAGCTCCACTTAGTCAATAAACTTACAATTTAGGACAAGCTAAAAAAGCAGGCCCTAATCCTCTTATATACGTGTGCAAATATTATCAGAAATCCAATAGCCTTTCTAGTCAGAAATCAAAATACTTAGATTTCTAACCTATTAGGGCATGTACATGCCGCCATTAACGTGTAAGGTCTCACCTGTTACGTAATTTGCCATCTCTGAAGCAAGAAAAGCAACTGCTTGGGCTATATCTGTAGCTTGACCCAACTTATTCAAAGGGATGTCTTTTAAAAGAGACTGCTGTTGATCTTCGCTTAACTTACGGGTCATATCTGTATCGATAAACCCTGGAGCAACAGCATTAACCGTGATGCCCCTTGATCCAACTTCTTGCGCTAACGATTTAGTTAACCCAATAAGGCCAGCTTTAGCTGCTGCATAATTTGTTTGACCTGCATTACCCATAGAGCCCACGACAGAGCTAATATTGATAATTCTGCCAAATCTAGCCTTCATCATAGGCTTTAAACAAAGCTTACTAAGATGAAAAGCGCCAGATAAGTTGGTTGCAATTGAATCATCCCATTCGTCATCTTTCATGCGAACCATGAGATTATCGCGAGTGATGCCAGCATTATTCACCAAAATAGAAACGCCACCAACTCGCTCTGCAATGTCTTTGATCAAAGCTTCAGATTCAGACTTGTGTTGAACATTCAAAACACAACCAAATCCTTTTAAACCGTGCTTTTCTAAATTTAAGGAAATCTGATTAGCACCCTCTTCTGAAGTGGCTGTGCCAATGACAGTCGCTCCCCACTGACCTAATTGAAGCATACATGCTTCACCAATTCCTCGGCTCGCACCAGTCACAAGAGCAATCTGCCCTTCTAAATTAAAGGGGTTCATGTTGAGAGACCTCATTTAATGTATCGATTAATAATGATAAATCTGACTGTGTCGCAAAATGATGTTGTGCTAAAGATTTATCAATCCTCTTGGTTAACCCTGCTAATACTTTGCCAGGGCCACATTCGACAATATCTGTGACACCAAGAGAAGCCAGTTTTTCAATGGTAGAAATCCACTGAACAGGCTTGTACAGCTGAGAAACCAAAGCATTCTTAATGTCTTTTGGCTGGGTATGAACTTTGACATCAACATTGTGCCATAGCTCGTATTCAGGAGCTTGCATAGCAACTTGGTCAAGCATCTTCTCTAATCTAGTTGCTGCAACTTGCATTAAAGCACAATGTGACGGTGCTGAAACTGGTAAGATTAAAGCACGCTTCGCACCTAATTTTTTCAATAAAGTACAAGCACGCTCAACCGCAGCCGTATCACCAGCAATCACAATTTGACCTGGCGCGTTGAGGTTGGCAGCTTCAACAACCTGATGGTTAGCCGCATCTAAACAGGCCGATTCAACCGTCGCAATATCTAAGCCTAAAATAGCAGCCATGGCCCCTTGCCCAGCAGGGACAGCCTCTTGCATAAACTTACCGCGTGCGGCGACAAGTTGTACCGCATCTTTAAAATCAAGAACATTAGCAGCAACGAGTGCTGTGTACTCACCCAAGCTGTGCCCTGCCAAGTACTGAGGACGAATTATCGATTGCTTACACCATACTTGCCACGCGGCTAGAGAAGCCACCAACAAAGCAGGTTGCGTGAATTCTGTTTGATTAAGACGCTCAAGAGGACCTTCTTGTGTCAACTGCCATAAATCAAAGCCCAACACATCTGAAGCCTCTTGGAATAGAGATAAAACTTCCGGATTTTCATCGGCTAACGAACTCATCATCTTCAAAGATTGAGAACCTTGACCTGGAAAGACAAAAGCTAAATTTTTATTTTTGGCAACCACAACGCCTCCTAATATTGAACGAAGGCCGAGCCCCAAGTGAACCCTGCACCAAATGCTTCAAATAATAAGTTTTGACCACGCTGAATGCGTCCATCTCTGACAGCAACATCCAAAGCTAAAGGGATAGATGCGCTAGACGTATTCGCATGTGTTTCAATCGTGCTAATGACTTTATCCATTGGCAAACCAAGCTTTTCTGCGGTCGCTTGAATAATACGAACATTAGCTTGATGAGGCACTAGCCAATCAATCGCGCCAAGTGAATCATCGTCTTGGACTTCTTTGACAAGCTCGCCTAATCGCGAGACAGCATGTTTAAAAACATTTTTGCCCTTCATTTTAAGGCCGGGATCAAATTCGCTTAAAGAGCGGCCATAGTTATCAGTGGTTGTCACATGGTCTAGGCCTGTGTGATCAAACATCTGTGCGTTATCAACAAAAAGTAAATCACTATGTTGACCTTGCGCATACAATTTTGTCTTAATAATACCTGGTTTATCGCTCGCGCTTAAAACCATAGCCCCAGCACCATCACCAAACAAAACCGCTGTGTTACGACATGACCAATCGATTAAACGACTCATGAGCTCTGTCCCAATAATGAGAGCATTGGTAACTTGCTTCGCTTTTATCATGTGATCAGCAAGGCTTAAAGCATAAATAAAACCAGAACAAGCCGCTTGCACATCAAAAGCAATACCAATTGGCATATCTAAGTGTTTTTGAACAAGGCAAGCCGTTGAAGGAAAAGCTTTATCTGGCGTCGCAGTTGCAACAATGACTAATTGAATATCTTGGGGGGTTAAATGCGCAGCCTTTAAGGCTTGCTTGGCCGCTTTAATGGCCATCCCTGAAGCTGTTTCATCAACATCAGCAATATGCCTAGAGCGAATGCCTGTGCGCTCTAAAATCCAATCATGTGTTGTTTCAACTTTTTCAGACCAATCATGATTAGTCATGATTCGAGGAGGTAAGTAACCACCGGTTCCTGCAATTTTTGAGTAAGAAGTCATGCGGATTTTCGATCCTCCAAATGGTTAGCCAATTGGGCTCGGATTTTCTCAGGAACGTTTTGCTGAACTTGCGTATATGCTTCTTCAATCGCAACCCTAAAACTTTCTCGTTGAGCATTACCATGGCTTTTAATGATGATACCATTCAACCCTAACAATGAAGCACCATTGTATTTTTTAGGATCCATATCTTTCAATGCATTTTTTAAAACTGGCTTCGCAATAAGCGCAACCAATTTAGTTAGGATATTTCGAGTAAACGATTGCTTAATCATGGACAGCAATAAATTTGCAGCACCTTCGCTTGATTTAAGGGCAACGTTTCCAACGAAACCATCGCACACAACAACATCAGCGGCATGTTGAAAAAGATCTGTACCTTCAACAAACCCCGTATAATTCAATGCCGGAGATTCACCCAACAAGACAGCTGCTTCTTTGACGGCCTCACAGCCTTTAATAGATTCAGAGCCAATATTCAATAATCCAATGCGAGGTGATTCAATATGATCAGCAGCCTGGGCTAAAATAGATCCCATCACCGCAAACTCATATAGATTTCTAGCATTACAATCCACATTAGCACCCAAATCAAGCATTCTTAAATGACTAAGTTTACCTGTGGATTTCTTCGTGGGGATCGAGTAAACAATGGCGGGTCTATCGATGCCAGGCAAGGTTTTTAAAACCATACGAGCGATCACCATCAGAGCACCTGTATTACCAGCGCTCACACAAGCTCCCGCCTTTTTTTGCTTAACTAAATCAATGCCAACACGCATCGATGAGTCTTTTTTGTGACGTAAAGCGAGGCCTGGAGACTCATCCATAGAAACCTGCTGCGTCGCATGATGTATTTCAAGACGACTCAAAAGACCAGCACTAACATCAACTAAATAAGGCTTGAGGACCGTTTGGTCACCAACCAAAATGAGATATAAATTGCTATGAGCCTTTAAGGCATCAATGCAAGCAGGCACAATCACACTTGGTCCGTGATCGCCCCCCATAGCATCAATAGCTAATCGAATCATCTTCAAAATTATCTACTCTTCGTCGTCTTCAATTTTTTTCGCAATCACTTGACGACCACGATAAAAACCATCTGGGCTGACATGATGTCTGCGATGAGTTTCACCTGTTTCAGGGTCTTGAGACAATGTAGGTGAGCTTAAGTTATCATGGCTACGACGTTGATCACGTCTCGCGCGCGATACTTTATTCTTTTGTACTGCCATTATGAAATCTCCTAAAAATTTTCAAAATTAGTTAACTAGTTAATATGCCTGCTAAGGCTTAAAATTATATTCCCAACATTTGGGCCGCAATTTTAACTTAAAATAGGCCTGCTGTCTCGCTGATAACTCAACTTAAGACAACTTTAAGTCTAAATTTGCAAAGGGTTGGTGGGTATCTTCCTCATTATCCTTGGTATATAGATCTAACTTAGCTTTGCAACTATCAGTTTCGTGACGTACGATTAGCGGTAATGCTAGAAGTATTTCTTCTGCTAAAAGTTCATCAACAGACATCATCTCTCCATCGTGAACAATGAGTGGATCATAGTGATCAGGTGTATCTTCAGAAGATTTTGAAGACCTATAAACAGCGAGTTGATTATGGGCTGACAAATCTAAAGGAAAGGGTGTTAGACATCTTTCGCAAGAGACAAGTGCTGTTGTTTTCCAAGCAATATCAACAACATTAAGGTTTTTCTCATCCTGATAAAAATCAAGTTTAAGATAAACCGACTCTGTGCTGTCTTCAAGCTTACCAGTAAGCTTAGCCACTGGCCTCAGAGGGTATGTACCTTCGAGGTTGGCGCCGCGCCTACAAAGGGCGAAGACATCTAATTGGGATTTAATATTCTCATTCATGGTGCGAATTTTAACACTGGAACTAACTCTATCAAAGTAAATTCTATTAAAAATATGGTATGTTGGCGCCTAATTTAGAAAAACACACAAAAGTAAGCTATGAAACTAATACTTGCCTCTTCATCCCCTTATCGAAAAGATCTGTTTATGCGGCTAAAATTGAATTTTGAGTGCATATCCCCAGATGTTGACGAAACTCAACTGCCAAATGAAACGGATACGCAATTAGTGAAACGCCTATCTTTATCTAAGGCTCAATCTGCCCTAAACAATTATCCAGATTCTATATGTATAGGGTGTGATACCGTAGCAAGCTTGAACCAAGAGGTCCTAGGTAAACCAAAAACCTTTGATATCGCTGTATCTCAATTAAAAAAGATGAGTGGTCAAACTGTTCAGTTTCTTACAGGAATCAGTGTGGTAGCCCCAAACCACCAGCCTTTGTGTGCCATGGTGCCTTCAACAGTTATCTTTCGGGAATTATCTGAAGCCAAGATCAGAAAGTACTGTGAACTTGAAGAGCCGTTTCACAGTTGTGGAAGTTTTAAATCAGAGACCACAGCATGTGCTTTGATTGAGAAACTCACTAGCGATGATCCAACTGCAATCATTGGTTTACCCTTAATAGAGCTTACCAAAATGCTTGAGCAGGTTAACGTTTGTGTTTTATAAAAAAAAAGCGCTCTAACTTTAAGCTAGAGCGCTTTTTAATTAACTTTAAAATTAACGAATGACGAGCGATGGAGTCGCGTCATCAAGGCCTATCTTAATGCTATTTTTAAGCTCAGCGCCCATACGCTTTGCGAACTTATCAAGGAAAGTTTGAGGCTTGCTGTATTCAACCAACTCTTCTTGACCTAGCAATTCACGAGCGACATAGCTAGCGGATCCAAAGCCATCAATTAAGCCTAATTCTAGCGCCTGAGAGCCCGTCCAAAATAATCCACTAAACAAATCTGGATCATCCTTTAATTTTTCACCTCGGCCATTTTTAACCGCAGTAATGAAGTGACTATGGATGTTACTCAGTAAAGATTGAGCAAATTCTTTTTGCTTATCATTAACGGGGGAAAAAGGATCTAAAAATTGCTT
This sequence comes from uncultured Francisellaceae bacterium, assembly GCA_964351745.1. Lineage (GTDB taxonomy): Bacteria > Pseudomonadota > Gammaproteobacteria > Berkiellales > Berkiellaceae > CAYNJF01. The sequence goes on along the minus strand of CAYGPI010000025.1, from coordinate 11,605 downwards.
ATTATCTCCAGACGACATGGTTCGTTGCTCGACGCCAAGCTTATCCATGACATCCACAAAACCAAAGTTCATCATCAAAACACCAATGGAGCCAACAATACTAGAT
>CAYGPI010000025.1:0-11489 GCA_964351745.1 uncultured Francisellaceae bacterium | reverse complement strand
TTCTAGATTCGTTAGCGTAAATCTCATCTCCAGCGGCGGCAATGAAGTATCCACCTGAAGCACCGACATCAGCGATGACTGAATAAACTTTCTTTTCAGGAAACTTTGTTTTTAAACGCATCACTTCGTTATAGACAAGACTTGATTGAACAGGACTGCCACCGGGGGAGTTAATTCGTAATATGATGCCTTTGCTATGAGGCGCTCTAAAAGCTTCTCGCAAGGCGAAAATGATGGCATCAGCATTAGCATCATCTCCAGCTGAAATAGTCCCTTTAATGTCAATCACCCCCACATGAGGCTTATGATAATCGACAGACTCAACGCTAGGCTTAAAAACCAGAGCCATTGTGAGGATGAGAACGTAAAGCAACAAGATTGTTTTAAAGAATATCCCCCAACGTCGACTGCGCCTTTGCTCTTCTATGGAGGTCATTAACACACTTGCGAAAACATTTTGTTCCCATTGCGAAGGAGTTTGATCATCTTGAGCCATGAGATCCCTTACTTAAATATTTATGAAATAGATAGTCTTAGCAAATATGTTTTAAGACGATTGCCACTTGACTTCGCAACCACCACGTATTCATTAGATGCGTCCATGTTGTTTAAAGTTTTGAAATCACTTAAAAATGATTGCTAGGCTATGTGATTAAGAGCCGCTGTTAAATTATCGTCTAACTCACAAACAACCGTCAAGGGAGGTTTGTCTTCAAACGGAATTGTTATCGTGTGTGCATGTAAAAATAATCTATTTAACTGGGTCTTTTTAAAGATTTCATTATCATTCTTATTGCTATATTTAGAATCCATGGCAATAGCATGCCCCATATAAGCCGCATGAACCCTAATCTGATGTGTTCTTCCGGTGATAGGCTTAGCTTCAAGAAGCGTGGCATGCTCAAAAGCTTTCAATAGCTTAAAATGAGTCTCGGCATGCTTACCATCTAAATCCACCTTCACAACACGCTCACCCGAGCGCAAATGGTTTTTAGAAAGCGGCATAACAACTTTTTTAGGCCCCTTCCATTGACCAACAACCAACGTATGATAAATCTTATCCATTTTACCATCACGCAAAAGACCATGTAAGTAAAGTAGTGTTTTTCTATTTTTAGCAATAACGAGACATCCCGATGTCTCCCTATCTAGTCGATGAGCCAACTCAAGAAAATGTTCATTTGGCTTTAATTGCCTTAAAGTCTCAATGACTCCAAGACTAATCCCACTTCCGCCATGCACAGCCATACCAGACGGCTTATCTATAATAAGCAAATCATTATCTTCATACACAATCCGATCCTGCAACGAATCCAAATGATGTCGAGCAGCTTGCTTTGCCTCCGTAGGTGTAGAAGTAAAAGGGGGAACCCTCACCTTATCTCCCAGATGAAGCTTCGTATGAGGCTTTGAGCGCTTAGAATTAATCCTTACCTGCCCTGTTCGAATCAATTGATACGCCTTAGACCTTGGAACATTCTTTAAAATTCCAAGCAGGAAGTTATCCAACCGCTGGCCATCATGATTCTCATCAATTTCCTCAATAGAAACAGATCTTTTTACTACTTCACTACTCATTTAAAGAAATTAACCCCAACTTTGACAACAACTAGACATAACATTGTACATCCTTCTGATAAAAATATATGCTTGGAAGGCCTGTGTGGCGTGAACGGACCGACAGAGCCTCTAGTTCAACCACGTAAAAACTGATAAAATGCCTACTGAACAGGCGCTTAGCTCAGAAAGAGCTCTATGATATGTCAAAAAGTTAGAAGACATAATAGATCGCTTAGGCTCCATTAGCAATGATGCGAAAACCGCAATCTTGCCATAAAGGTAAATGGATGCCAAATTTAAAGAAAGCAAAAAAAAGCGGCTTTTGGACATGGGTCCAAGCCTTGCTAGATGATCATAACAACCCATCATCTTTTTGCAAAATAGGCCATAAAAACAAATATTTAGAGAATTTTAAAAATTATGAAAAGAATGCTAATAAACGTCGCTCATGGCGTTCGTGTTGCTTTGATCAATGGAAACAAACTAGACAATCTTGAAATCGAAAGAGGCCAACAGCAAAAAGTTAACAACATTTATCTTGGTAAAGTTAATCGCGTAGAGCCAAGCCTTGGTGCTGCTTTTGTTGATTATGGCTCTGATCGAGATGGCTTTCTGCCCTCCAAAGAGGTCGCTCGAGAGTACTTCAAATCTTCCTATAAACATACTTCTGGCGAACGCCCGAATATTAGAGAGACCCTTGAGTCAGGCCAGGAACTAATTGTTCAGGTTGTGAAAGAGCAAAGAGGCAACAAGGGTGCCGCTCTTAGAACTTTTATCAGCCTAGCAGGTCGATTCTTAGTACTTATGCCAAATAATCCAAGAGCTGGGGGCATCTCTAGACAAATTGAAGGCGAAGAAAGAGAAGAACTAAAATCCAATATTAATCAACTTGTAATCCCAGATGGCATGGGAGTCATTGTTAGAACAGCAGGCCTTGGTCGATCACTTGAAGAATTACAATGGGATTTTGAATTACTGCTAAGCCAATGGAAAGCCATCGTTGATGCCTCGAAAAATAAACGAGCGCCCTTCCTTATTTACCAAGAAAGCGATGTTCTTACGCGCGCTTTACGAGATAACCTAAAGCCAGATATTGAAGAAATTCTAATCGATGATCGAGATTCATTTGAGAAAGCTAAAGAGCACTTAGCCAACACAAGACCTGAATTCGTTGAAAAACTAAAACTTTACGAAGGATCAGATCCCTTATTTAATCGTTTCCAAGTTGAATCTCAGATTGAATCAGCTTACCAAAGAGTCGTTAATCTAGATAATGGTGCTTCGATTGTTATTGATCCTACTGAAGCGCTTACAGCCATTGATATTAACTCTGCGAAAGCGACTGAAGGTAGCAATATTGAAGAAACGGCTTACAAAACTAATCTTGCCGCCGCGAAAGAAATTGCCAGACAACTTAGATTAAGGGATATCGGTGGACTGATTGTCATCGATTTTATCGATATGCTTGAGCCTAAAAACCAACGTTCGGTTGAAAAGATACTTCGAGAAGCCCTACAAGTTGATCGCGCCCGTGTTCAAATGGGAAGAATTTCTAGATTTGGCTTATTAGAAATGTCACGCCAAAGACTTCAACCTTCTCTCGTTGACGCCAATCAAGTAACTTGCCCAACATGTGACGGCCAAGGGACTATTCGAGGCGTAGAATCTTTGACTTTATCTATACTTCGAGTCATCGAAGAAGAAAGCATGAAAGCTCATGCTTCTCAAATTAGAACGCAGGTCCCTGTTGATGTTTCAACTTATCTGATGAATGAAAAACGTGACGCCTTACTAGATATAGAGAAGAGGCATGACGTCAAAGTTGTTGTCATCGCGAATCAAACCATGTCTATTCCTCATTATGAAGTTACTCTTGTAAAGGCAGAAGAGCTTGGCAGACAACCTAAGTCTAGCTATAAGCATGCAACAGATCATACTCCAGCGACTCCTCATTCTCAGACAAACACCCATGCACAACCTGATGAAGAGCCAGCCATTCAACACTTAAGTCCAAATGGGCCTCCTCCTCCGCGCAAACTTAAGAAGAACTCTAACCTCATGCGACGATTATGGGACGCTGTTTTCAAGAGCCCTGTCAAAGATGAAGCGCAAAACAATGAAACTGAAGGTGATTCAGGCTCTTTATCCAAATCGAATGAAAAGACAAAATCGTCACATCAGCAATCATATGGTCGACAAAATGATCGTTATAACAATCGTAACTCGCGTAATAAACGTGGTGGAAAAAATCGCCAGGGCAATCGTTCGAAACGACCTACCCAACTAGAAACTGAAGCTCCCGTAAAAGAGACGACAGAAATCGAATCAACCATATCTATCAATGCAGAGCAACAAGAAAAGACTCAAAATAAAGGCTCCAGAGGCCAGAATCAACAGCGCAATCAAAAATCTCAGAACCAAAATAGACAAAACACTCAAGGCGCTGACAAGAACCAACGTAAAGCTAAATCGCAAAATCAACCTACAGCTCATGCTGGTACAAGATCCGCTACTTCCGAAGAAATGGCGATGCATGAAAGTCAGACCCAAGAGACCTTAGCACCACAGTCTTCTGAAGGACAAAAGGCAAAGAGACCACAAAAACAACAGGCTAAAACTCAAGAGAAAAAGCCTGTGGTCAAACAAGAAACAGCTCATATTGAAACAACGTCTGTTGTAGAAATACCTGTTATTGAGAAAGAAGAAAAAGAAGTTGTTGCCGCTATTGCCATACCTCCAAAGCCTCGCCTAACACCAGAGCAAGCTGGCTTTAGACAGGCTGAGCGTAGAGATCAAATTGGCTTTGTTAAAATTTCTGAAGATGTTGCTAAAAGCTCATTTGTCTTTAAATCAAACAAAACTTTTGACACCAGCAACTTACCTAGTCTTAAGCAAGTTAGTACTAACGCGGATATCAAGCCAGTTAGAATGTTAGCACCACCAATGTCAACATTAGTAAGAATGCCATCAAAGCCTAAAAAGGTAGAGATAACGCCTGCTCCAGTAGTCACAGAGCAACCCAAAGAAGTAGTAGCAAAGTCAGTTGCTGTGGCAGATGAGTTACCCAAAGTGGATGCTGAGCAAGGCTAGTATACGATTGACTTAAGTGCTTTGATCAACCATTGATGTAAAGCACTTAAGATCAAAACATAAGCCAACTAACTTATAGCGACAAAACCACCTTACAAGTAGACAAGCGGTTGACTTTTGTGTGTTAATTGACTAATATGCCTCTCGAAATGCTTACTTACGTAATCTACTGAGAGCCCTATATGCCAGAATTTTTTTATGGACCAGCCAACAAAACAATCCACACAAAGACTCTAGAGCTTTTGACTAAAGTCATGCTTTATAAGCCTGAAGCTGTTTCCATGAAAGTCCAAACTTATGGCAACCAATCCTTTATCACCGCCAATGTAGGCGACTTAAAGCTCAATGTTTCAGACATCATGAAACAGTGTAACTTCCATCATTTAACCTTAAACAAACAAGACAGCTCTCACTATTACAACCAAGGCATGGCTTCAAAAGAAGCATATCGAGGCACCACCTCACCATACCAAGCGTTAACTAAAGCTGAACAATCTGCCATTGAGAACTTCACAAGCTCTCATGGATGCAATGAAATTAATAACTTACTTTATGGCAATTTAAATCAAGTCTCCAATCTAAAAGATGCCTTTCTTGATGCCATGATGATGAGCTCTGGCTTAAATAAAATAGCACCTGATTTAGATCAGAAAATGACCTATCGCGGGGAATCCTCGACCTCTGAGGCAGAGATTCAAGCTAGAATTGCATTAGTTGAAGAGCAAATGTATAGCCAAGAAACTGCCTTCAAAAGCACCACAACCGATGATTTCATTGCTGAGTGTTTTGCTGGTAACAACTGCCTTCTTAAGATTATGAACTCCTCTGGTAAAGATATCTCAGAACTATCTCTTTTCCCATCCGAAGAAGAATATGTTTTGAACGTCGAAAAGCTTCAGTGGTTAAGCCATGAAACGATCAATGGCATGCATGTTTTTACTGTCCAAGTGATAAATCCGCTTGACGATATAAGAGACGCTATTTTTGAAGGTGACGCTGAGTTACTCCAAGCCTTAGAGCAAAAAGCTGAAGAATTTGGTCTTTATCAACTGAGCGATAGCAACTTTGAAGAGAGTCCTGTCAATGAATATGATCACTTAAACTTCCCAACCACCGTGCAAGATGCTATTGAGTTTGGCGATATTTTTGAGCATTCAGATGTAGAGCTTGATTTAGATGCTTTGATACCAAACGTAGGAGAAGCGATCCTTGAAGCTTTTAATGTCATTATCACTCCAATAGCAACTGGTTTTGAAGAGTTTATTAACCCTCCTCCAGCAACTGGTGAGCTAGACTTTGAGACTCACTTGATCCCTATCCTTGGTTTTTAAAATAAGTAGTTATTTACCCAACTCTTTAGGCCGTATTTAAAACGACAACCACCGATTGGCTATAAAAACTAACCGTGGCGCAAACAAAGTGATAAAATGGCATGCTGACATCAAAGCAATGACTTGCAAGACAAGAGGTACCGGATGCAACTCACAAGCGATGTAACACAACAAATGATAGATAATGCTATCAATCAATCTCCCATCGTCCAAATCGGGTTAGCGCAAAGTGCCCTATACAATCAGGCTGTCTACGCCGAGCAGACGACTTTATTAAACTTTGTTGCTAACTACCCAATTCAAGAAATAAATATCAGCACCCTTCAAGGCATGGTCTTAGATAGAATTGACCAAGATATAGCCATCACTTCTTCACTGAACGATGCCATTGCCTACAATCAGTTTTACACTGAAAATGAAATGACGTATGCACTTAAAACAAACAAAATGGATGAGGCCTTAACAGGCTCAAGAGAACTCATTGCAGATACTCAAAGTTTCGAAGCGATTATCAAAGGCGAGTTCCCTGAAGGTTATGGCTGCCCTCCTCCCTTTGCGGTCATGATTGGAGAAGTCAGCTGTCCTTTTGGCAACTCCCATAACACCTTTTTAAGTACAGCACTTATTGAAGTAGCAACAACATTAATGGGCCCTGATGCTTCTGTTCTTGAATTAAACGCAGCTTTTAACGGACTTTGGGCAGATAATTCATCCATAGCCCACATCACGCCTATCAATGAAACTATTTTCCAAATTGATCCATCTCTGGCTCAGCGTTACTTAGATAATTATACTTTTAGCTTTCATGATAGCGAAACAGACTTAGGTTTAGCTTACATTCATAGCGGCTATGCGTTTGGTGGCTTTAGAGAGGAAGATAGATATGCTGAAGGCAAACTATTTGGTCCCGAAGATTGCTCATCGTGGTTAGCCAAATTGACGCAATGTGATGTCGAATTTAGCACTTATGATATGTTTTATACCTATCGAGAGCAGACAGAAACTAATCATGACTATGTTGATCCAACTTGGCGTGGCTCTAGCACTGCAACTGCCATGTTTGAAACTTTTAGTCCGGTGCAAGTCATAGATCCGCATCAAGACATCCAGCCTGGTCAAATCATTGTGTTTAGAAAATTCACGAGCGAAGATCATTCTGGCATTGGTTATAGTGGGCATACCGGATTAGTACTGGGCCTCACAGAAGATAATCAAGTACTCACTCTCAACTATACAAGGAACATGCCTGATGTCGAGGGGTTTGGCATTAGTTTGTTTGACTATCGATCAGATGACGTCAAAGAGGTCATTTTTCTTGAGGTCAATAACCCACCTTTACATCTTTCCGATATCATTCAAGTCAACGAAAGTGATTTAGCATTTTGGGATCAAACATCCTTATCAATTCAAGACCTAAACTTAACACCAAGTTATGTTTCTGGGCCTCTTTTTGAGCAAGAATTGAACGTTGATCTACCTACTCCTGAGTTTTTATGACTCAGGGTAGGCATTTGAACCCTGTATGCTCTACAGGCTAAGCTACTAAATCAGAAGTAATGATATTATCGATAGTAGAATCAATCATTGGATCATTAATCTGAGTCGAGGCATCTTCAAAAGCAGCAGTCTCAAAGGTTTCAGCATAACTCACAGGCACATTATCAAGCAGCGTCACTTCTTCTGGCAAAACATCTTCTAACGTCAAGGCCACATCAGCAAAGACGCCAACATCACCGTTATTCATCACAAAAGATCCTTCGCTATATACCAGATTACTCTCAATCCAATGGATATGCTCAACAGCTTCAAGGTTGATAGCTTCAATGTCTGAGTCAACCAGGGATTGAAGCTCGCCCAATTCACTCACGCCATTTTCGTTGATATCTTGCCATAAACTAAAATAGTTAAAGAATTCATCTTGATGATCAAAGACATTATCATCATTGGAGTCAAAAGCGAGTTTTAAGCCCTGAAGATCAGTACGAGCATCTTCATGATAACGACTTAATGCTATTTCATTTAAGTTATTGACCATACCGTCTTGATTGAGATCAATGACCAAAATACCATCATCTCCTGAAACCCAGCCAAGCTTAAAGACTGAAGAGTTATCAATCAATAACACAGAGCTATCTTGTGGGCTTATAAGCTCTACGCCATCCCCGTCAAGATCAAACACAATAGGAGGTACGATACTATTAAATTCAAAAGCACCGATATCATTACTTGCGCCTATCGGTCTTGCGACCCCTCGCTGATCAAACCCAGCCACATTATCACCAGCATCAATCGCTTGACTACCTGCTAAAAGCGCATGAGTTAAAGTAGGACCGCCATTATCTGCAAGAGGTGCAAGCATGGCAGTGCCATTTAAATTATGATTAGTCCCCGCCATCAAAATAGATTGATCTATACTACTTAACCCTGATAAGTCACCAATTAGATTAAAGCTGCTGTCTGAAGTTAAACTAGAGCCCGAGTTAGATTGGTTAGATATATCATGATGTATAGTGCTAGATGATTTATCAATATTATCAGCCACAATAGTGCTATTAAGCGTAAGGGAGCTATCATCGTGCAGCCAAATCCCCCCGCCATTTCCGGCGCCATTTTGATCACTATCTGCAACATTTAAAGTGATTGTTGAATTTGAAATGCCAGCTTGTGCATCCCCCTCAAGGTGGACGCCCCCACCATTGCCTACCGATGTATTTCCAGAAATCGTTGTATTTGTCATTGTTAATTCGGAACCAATATTAGTAAAAATGCCACCGCCTGTAGCACCTGATTCATTGCCAGACACAGTGGTATCATTAATGGTGAGTAACGAATCATTCTGAACAACTATCCCGCCACCATAAGAGTTAATGGCTTTGTTGTTAGTTATAGTAGATGCATTGATTATTGATGTGGAGAGTCTTTGAATAAAGATACCACCGGCACGAAGATTAGATGTATTGTCAAACACTGTGGTTTCATTAATCGTAATAGTCGAACCTTCTCGAGTAGATACCCCACCACCATAACGAGCAGTCTCATTACTAGACACTTCTGTCTCATTAATGATAAGTGTCGTGCCATCCGAAGTAGATATCCCGCCGCCATCTTGGGTGGTAGCTTTGTTTTTTGTAATGACAGACGATTGAATGGTTAAGTCAGATTCCTGGTAAGTAAAGATACCTCCCCCGCTTATGTATGCCGTGTTTCCAGACATAGTAACATTTGTTAGGGTTACTTCAGACTCTTTGTTAGAATAAATACCCCCACCAGATCCGATCTGTGCTGTATTATTGGAGACTGTAGATCCTTCCATTACAATTTTTACGCCTACCCCTCCATAGATACCTCCCCCGGAACCACCTGCCACATTCTCTGTCACTGTGACACCTTCAAGATTGATGACGCTATTGGTATTTCCTATTATCGCCCCGCCACTCTCACTTTCAACATTCCCGCCTGTCAGCGTTACGTTATTTAAGCTCAACGTGGTATTTGAAATGACATCAAACAGTCGAGTGTGACTGTTCGCTGAAGCAAAGGCTGCTTCAATAGTCACATCAACACCAACCCCAACAATGAGCATATTATCAGACACATCTAAATCATTAACCAAATCAGATTCTGAAGCGTTTGTTTCAGTAAGCTCGAATGTCGATGCATTCCCAGAGGCTGGGGGCAATCCCTCCATATTATTCAGTGGATCTAATATGATTACGTCGAAAAACAGAGGATTGTTATTATTAGCAAGTGTTACAGCTTCTCTTAAGGAAAGAAAAGAATCTGTGGCATTAACAACATCCTGCGTGGTGTTGACTACGTAATAATTGGCTTCAACTGCGCCAATATCCGTACCATCTCCAGGCCCATTATTCGAAACAAGAGCGTCATCTAGTGTTCTTGTATGACCATTTTGATCAAAACTCAAGGCCAATGAGTTATTACCTTGGTCGTAAGCAAGGTTGTTAGGCCCGTCAAGCAAATGTGTTTGGGTTGTGCCGCCATAAAAGGCAAGAGGGAGTAAATCAGCAGGGCCATTTAAGTTATGATTAGTCCCCGCCATCAAAATAGCTTGATCTGTACTACTTAATCCTGATATGTCACCAACTAGATTAAAGCTGCTGCCTGTAGTTAAGCTAGAGCCAGAGTTAGATTGGTTAGATATATCATGATGTATAGTGCCAGATGATTTATCAATATTATCAGCCACAATAGTGCTATTAAGCGTAAGGGAGCTATCATCGTGCAGCCAAATACCACCGCCATTTCCGGCGCCGTTTTCATCATTATCTGCAATATTTAAAGTGATTGTAGAGTTTGAAATATCAGCTTGTGCATCCCCATCAAGGAAGATACCACCCCCATCACCTTCAGACGTATTTCCAGAAATCGTTGAGTTTGTAATCGCCGCAACAACGCCAGGTTGTAAATCAATCCCTCCTGAGCGAGTGCCTCCCGCATTGCCAGATATCGTTGAGTTATCAAGATCTAGAGTCCCATCATCTTCAAGAAAGATACCTCCACCAAGAAATTGTGATGTATTATCTGAGATTGTTGTGTCTGAAATAGAAAGTTCTGCTCTAAAGTTACCAAAAATACCGCCGCCAAGCCCACTCGCATCATTGTTAGAGATAGTTGATTCAGTGACTGAAAGTACCGTATCATTCCAAACTGCAAGCCCAGCACCTCGGTTGCCACTCTCGTTATTTGAAATATCAGAAGTTCCAATAGTTACGTTAGATCGTTCGTGAGCAAAGATACCACCGCCAAAACGACCCGATTCATTGCCAGATACAGTGGTGTCATCTATGGTTAGTGTGACATCTGGCGCAGTGTATACGCCGCCGCCGTCAAAATTAGTAGCTTTATTGTCTTTAATGAGAGACGAATTAATGGTTAAAATGGAGTCACGGTTAGTATAAATACCACCGCCATTATTGTTGGCTTCATTGAGTTCAAACGTTGAGCCTTCAAGGATTGTTTTCACTCTTCCATCCGTTCGAATAGCCCCCCCATTTCCACCGACAGCGGAGTTGTTTCTAAAGACTGAGTCAGTAACAAGTAACGATGAATCTGCATTCACGTTGATTCCGCCCCCACCATTACCTGCAATATTCCCATCAAAGATGGTGTCTGAAATAATGACATTCCCTCCGGGTCCTACTCTAACACCTCCTGCAAATGCTGTTGATTCATTACCCATTAAGGTAGAGTTGTTTAGAACCTCAAGTTTAGAATCATTGCCAATGTAAATTCCCCCACCAACGTTAGCATTATTGGTAATCAAATGGGAATTATCAAATGTCAATGCAGATTGTGCCTCAGTGAATATGGCCCCACCATTCACAGCTGAATTACTATTAAATTCAGAGCCGGTGGCATTCATGACAGAAGACTCGCCTAGTGCAACGGCCCCACCTGATCCGGTTGCCGTATTATCAGTCACGGTGACACTTTCAAGATTTAATACACTATGACTACTTCCTCTTATAGCCCCTCCATTTGAAGAAG
>CAYGPI010000024.1:0-28571 GCA_964351745.1 uncultured Francisellaceae bacterium | reverse complement strand
GGATAGCTTCTTTTTGCTCTTGCTCGGCTTTCTTCTGAGCAAGTTCGGCTTCTTCTTTTTGCCTTTGAGCTTCTTGCTTAGCCTTGAGAGCCAACTCTTTTTCTTCTTTGAGCTTTGCTAACTGCTCTTTTTCAAGTTTTTCTTGCGCTCTTCGCTCTATTTGAGCAATTTTATCTAATTTTTTTTGCTCTTCAAGTTTTGCTTTCTCAGCTTTTAGATTTGCTAATTGAATTTGCTCATTTTTTCGTTTTTGGGCAAGCTCCTTGCGCTCTCGCTCAACCTTTTCTTGGCGCCTGCGCTCTGTAAGCTTTTTCTGCTTTTCAATATCATCTAACCGTGCAACTTCTTTAAGCAAATCAGCTTCGCTAACAACCGAGGCTTCAATAGGCTCAACGTCTTTGACCGCCGGCACCGCAACCGGTGTTGAAGCTATGACTAAGGTGTGTTCTTTGACTGAAAACACAAGCACACCAACCAAACCTAAATGCACGATAGCCGCCGCTGCTAATGCAAAACTATAAGACTTTTTTGCCATTACCCATTGCCTGTATTAATTTGATTCTTTGCAATTGTATCATCTTTCGTTACCAGCCCTACGCTAGGCGCTCCAGCCCTTTGCAACATAACCATAGCGCCAACAACCTCACCATAGCTCACATTCTGATCGCCCTTCACTAAAATTTTACGAGCTTTATCTCGCTTTATTTCAGCCGCGACTCGAAGCATCAAGGTTTGAGGCGCAATAGGGCTATTAGGGCTATCCGCTATATTCAAAAAATATCGCCCCTTTTCATCAACGCTAACAACCAGTGGCTCCTTGCTACCCGCCTCAATAGACTTAGCACTTGCTTGAGGTAAGTCAACGGCAACCCCTTGCTGCAATAAGGGAGCTGTCACCATAAAAATAATCAACAGCACCAGCATCACATCAATATAAGGTACGACATTAATGTCTGATACAAGACTTTTGCGGGCTCGCTTGCGTCTCATCTTAAACTCTCAGAATCATAATTTGAAGTATTCTTAGTGTGTAATTGACGAAGTAAAACACCTGAAAATTCATCTAAGATGTTATCGTATTTTCTAAGCAGGTTTTGTACATGTTGCGTAAAACGGTTATAAGCAAAGACAGCAGGGATAGCGGCAAACAATCCTAGCGCTGTGGCTATCAAAGCTTCAGAAATACCTGGAGCAACCATCGCCAAAGTCGCTTGCTGCATCGTGCCAAGCGCTCTAAAGGCTGTCATAATACCCCATACAGTTCCTAACAGCCCGATATAAACACTAATAGATCCAACCGTGGCCAAAAATGGAAGATGCTTCTCTAACTCTTCTTCTTCTTCAACTAACGCCACTCTCATCGCTCGCTCTGTGTTTTCCATCACAACGTCATGAGACATGGATTCTTTATTTTTGAGCATTAAAAATTCTCTAAAGCCCATTCTAAAAATATTTTCTAAGCCACTCACCTTTCCCTTTTTGGTGGCAACATAGTCATATAATTTATTTAAATCTGCACCTTTTCGAAACCTTTGCTCAAAATCACGAAATGTTCTCCTCGCAGAAAGCAAAGCAAACGTTCTTTGAAAAATAAAGGTCCATGAAACAAGTGACATAACTAACAAGAGCAACATCACCCCTTGTACGAGTGGACTTGCCTGCATCACTAATTCTAAAATTGAAATATCCGCTTTCACACCAGCTCCTTTTTAATATTATCTGGGATCCGAGTAGGTTTAAAATTTAAATCTAAACACCCTGCCGTCACTTGGCCCTGACATAAAATTTTCGATTTATCTAACACATTAACAATATTTTGGCTAAATAACATTCTAGCCCCTGTGATTTTTACTAGCTGAGTCTCAACTACAATGCGATCACTTAAGGTAGCAGGCTTAAAATATTTTATCGCAGCCTCACTCACTACAAATTGCAAACCTTCTTCCAGCAATACTTTTAAAGACAAACCGCAATGTTTCAAATACTCCGTGCGGCCTCTTTCCATAAATTTCAAATAATTTGCATGATAGACATGACCTGATATGTCAGTATCCTCATAGTAAATATCCAAGCCAAATTGGAATGGCTTCTTACTCTTCATTATTAACCCACATCTATTGATGAATCAACAGTCTTGGGATCTTTTAAACCAAAATGACTATACGTTTGTGATGTCACGACTCGACCACGAGGCGTTCGCAACAAATACCCCTGCTGAATCAGAAAAGGCTCAATAACATCTTCAATAGTCTCTCGCGTTTCCCCAATAGCTGCAGACAAAGTATCTAAACCTACTGGGCCCCCTGAAAATTTTTCCAAGATCATTAAAATGAGCTTTCTATCTAGCAGATCAAATCCTTTAATATCAACCTCAAGCAAAATAAGAGCTTGATCGGCTATCTGCTTGTCTATTTTTCCATCAGCTCTGACTTGTGCGAAATCTCGCACTCGCCTTAATAGTCGATTTGCAATCCTTGGAGTTCCTCTAGAGCGTCGGGCAATTTCTTGGGCACCAGCAGCATCAATAGCAACACCCATTAATTTAGCAGATCTTCTTACTATCTGCTGAAGTTCATCAACACTATAAAAATCTAACCTTGTTACAATCCCAAACCTATCTCTCAAAGGGGAAGTTAGCATACCCGCTCTCGTGGTGGCGCCGACTAGTGTAAAAGGCGGTAAATCTAATTTGATAGAGCGAGCGGCTGGACCTTCACCAATCATAATATCAATCTGATTGTCTTCCATCGCTGGATATAAGACCTCTTCAACGACAGGACTTAATCTATGAATTTCATCAATAAACAAAACATCTCTGGGCTCTAACTGTGTCAGTAATGCTGCAATATCTCCTGCTCTCTCTAAAACAGGACCGGAGGTCTGTTTAAACCCAACCTGCATTTCATTGGCAATAATATGAGCAAGTGTCGTTTTACCAAGCCCAGGTGGGCCAAAGACTAAAATATGATCTAAAGACTCTTCTCTTTGTCGAGCCGCTGAAATAAAAATATCTAGCTGCCCTCGGATCTTCTTTTGACCAACATAGTCTTCTAGCAATTTTGGTCGCATAGCTTTATCGACAGGAACATCGCTGTCTATTGATCTAGGCGAAACTTCTCTCATTTCTTCCATTTAAGCACCCATCAACGATTCTTTAATTAAGACTTCAGCAGATTTTCCATCTTGATAGACTTTCGCAACTGCCTTTTGAGCTTCTTTAGGCTTATAGCCTAGAGCTTCTAAGCCGGCGATTGCCTCAGCTTTAGCGCCCGAAGACATTGTTAATGCTGTAGATGAATATTCGCCAAGGCTCTCATGCACTAACCATGCTTGTAATTTTTCTCGAAGCTCAATCACCATTCTTTCAGCTGTCTTTTTACCAACACCTGGCAGCTTGGTTAAACTAGCAACATCATTATTCTCAACACATTGAGCAAAAATATGCGGCTCCATGCCCGACAAGATACCTAAAGCTAATTTGGGACCAATCCCACTTATCTTGATAACTTTTTGAAATAAGCTCTTATCTGATTCACGAATGAAGCCATACAAAGTTTGAGAATCCTCTCGAACAACAAGCTCTGTGAATAAAGTGACTTCCTCACTTAAGGCGGGTAACTGCAAACACGTTGAGAGAGGTGCTAAAATTTGAAACCCTATACCATGAACATCAACACACACTATGGGTGGTTTCTTTTCAATCAGTAGACCGCGTATTCTTCCAATCATGCTTTAACCAACTTGTTGAGCGCTTACCGCGCCCCTTTCGTGAAAATTGGTTAGATTGTATCACAGCTGCTAATCCAGTATTAATATGTGCGTGAGTTAGTGCAACGGCTAAAGCGTCTGATGCATCTAAGGTCAAGGGATCATTCATATTAAGTAACATTTTAACCATCGCTTGAACTTGATCTTTGGTCGCAGCCCCTTTTCCAACAACAGCTTGCTTCACTTGCTTGGGTGCATATTCTGAAACTGACAAGTCGCACCGAATAAGACCAGCAATAATCACCCCTCGAGCTTGGCCTAGTTTCAGAGCACCTCTAGGATTTTTATGCACAAAAACATCTTCAATGGCTGCAAAGTCAGGGGTAACTTGAGCCAACAGCTCATCTACTTGTATTTGTAACTGCTTTAACCGTTGAATAAAAGTTGTGCCCGTCAGCGTCCAGCTGCCAGCTGTCAAGCAATGCCATTTTTTATCTTGATATTCTATCAGACCAAAACCTGTCACTCTCGAGCCAGGATCAAATCCTAAAATACGAGCGCCTTCTTTCATGTTATTGCTTACTCTCTTTAAGATATCGACGATTTAAAACATCAAAATGACTTCATTTGAGTATAGCTTAGTCATGCAGAATCAAGCAAAACAAAGGTAAGATATTGAAGAAAGGTAAGCTAAGGCAATATTAAATTTAATATTGCCTCAAGCGAAAGAGAAAACTAAAAACTAATCAGGGTATTCTGCGTTTGTGTAAACTTCTTGAACATCATCCAAATCTTCAAGCACATCCGTTAGCTTCGTTAAACTTTCAGCCCCTTCCACATCTAAAGCGGCTGTCGTAGAAGGCACCATCGTAATTTCAGCATTATCTGGCATCAAGTCTTGAGCTTGGACGGCTAGTAACACCGATTCGAAAACGTCTGGGGTTGTTAAAACCTCAATGGAATGATCGTCTTGAACAATCACATCTTCTGCGCCAGCTTCAATTGCAATTTCCATCAAGCGCTCTTCGTCAGCACCAGGCGCAAAGATAATTTGCCCATATTTTGTAAACAAATAAGAAACGGAGCCATCCGTTCCTAAGTTACCACCATACTTTGAAAAAGCATGTCGAACATCCGACACTGTGCGATTACGATTATCTGTTAAACAATCAACCATGACCGCAACGCCCTGCGGCCCATAACCTTCATACCGAAGCTCTTCTAAGTTATCAGCGTCATCACCACCAACACCTCTTTTGACAGCTCTGTCAATCGTGTCACGGGTCATATTGGCCGCCAAAGCTTTATCAATGGCGATTCGAAGCCTTGGATTAGAAGAAACATCACCGCCACCAAGCTTTGCTGCGATTGTGATTTCTCTAATTAATTTTGTAAAAATTTTGCCACGCTTGGCATCTTGAGCCCCTTTACGGTGCTTAATATTAGCCCATTTACTATGTCCAGCCATGCTCTATTCCTCTAAACAAACAAGGTTATTGCTTTTTGGTTACTCTCTGATCCAACAAGGGAAATCGCTTCCTCTTTTGGTAACCAGCGATATTGACTATGCTCTTTTGATAAAATAATTTCCTGCTTGGTTTTACATTCAAACTTAAAAACATGCTCTAAATTTCGAGTCGTCCCTGGCGCATATCGATGACGCCAATGAGGATAAATCTCAAACCACCAGCTTTGGTGGCAATCAATCAGCTTACCATCTTTGATATCCACCAAC
This sequence comes from uncultured Francisellaceae bacterium, assembly GCA_964351745.1. Classification (GTDB taxonomy): domain Bacteria; phylum Pseudomonadota; class Gammaproteobacteria; order Berkiellales; family Berkiellaceae; genus CAYNJF01. Next base: position 23,128 of record CAYGPI010000024.1, on the reverse strand, counting down.
CCTGTTTCTTCTCTTAACTCACGAAGTGCAGCAGCTCTAGGGATCTCATGAGTCTCTAAGCTTCCGGTAACCGATTGCCAAAAAGTTGTAACATCCTGGCGTTGCAAGCATAACACTTGGCTATCAAGCGTGCTGACAACAACCAGAACAGATTCAGGACGCTTCTTGATTAGCTTTCTCTCTCGGTTTTTTAAGCTTGATACCAACATCGCTCAATTGCTCAGACGTAACAAATGCTGGTGCACTTGTTAAAGGACAAGCCGCTGTTTGAGTTTTAGGGAAAGCTATCACATCACGGATGGTTTTTGCGCCAACCATCAACATGACTAATCTGTCCACCCCAAAAGCAATACCACCATGTGGTGGGCAACCATACTGCAGAGCTTCTAATAAGAAGCCAAATTTTTCTTGCGCTACTGGCTCACTAATCCCCAAAACATCAAAAATAGCTTTTTGCATCTCTAGATGATGAATACGGATAGAGCCCCCACCGGTTTCAACGCCATTAAGAACTAGATCATAAGCTCTAGATTGAGCATTTTTTGGATCTTTTTTCATCTTATCAATATCTGTATCGACCGGCGCTGTAAATGGATGATGAAGCGCATCATAGCGTTTATGATCTGCATTCCACTCAAACATTGGCCAATCAACAACCCAAAGTGGCTGCCAGCCTTCTTTAACAATACCATGGTCTTGCCCAAGTTTGACACGTAGCGCACCCATGGCTTCTGTGACGATATTAGCTTTATCTGCACCGAAGAAAACGATGTCCCCAGTTTGAGCTTGAACGCGCTCTAGAATTTGACTAACAACTTCATCAGGCAGGAATTTCAAAATAGGCGATTGCAAACCATCTTTGCCATCATTCAAATCATTCACTTTGATATAAGCTAAGCCTTTGGCTCCGTAAATCCCAACAAAGTCCGTTAATTGATCGGTTTCTTTACGAGTTAATTTCGCCCCACCAGGTAGTCTTATCGCAGCAATGCGACCATCTGGATCATTAGCTGGCGCACTAAACACTTTAAACTCAACATGTTTAAGCAGATCAGCAATATCAATTAATTCTAACGAAATTCTCAAATCAGGTTTATCTGAGCCGTAACGAGACATCGCTTCATGATAAGACATCCTAGGAAAAGGAGACGGTAAGTCAATCTCTAAAACAGATTTAAACAATCCAGTAATCATTTGCTCCATCAAGTCGAGGATTTCATGCTCGTCCATGAAGGAAGTTTCAATATCAAGTTGAGTGAACTCAGGTTGTCTATCTGCTCTTAAGTCTTCATCTCTAAAACATCGAACGATTTGATAGTATCTATCCATGCCTGACATCATTAACAACTGCTTAAACAATTGAGGTGATTGAGGAAGCGCAAAAAACGATCCTTGATGAGTACGACTTGGCACCAAGTAATCACGAGCACCTTCAGGAGTGGCTTTGGTCAACATCGGCGTTTCTATATCTAAAAAGCCATGCTGCTCTAGAAAATCACGGAAATACTTAGTCACTTTAGCGCGGAGCTGAAAATTATTTTGCATCTGTGGACGACGTAAATCTAGATATCGATACTTCAATCTCACTTCTTCGCTAGACTGATGATAATCATCCATTAAAAATGGTGGTGGCTCCGAGCGATTCAATATCGTTAACATATTGGTTTCTATCTCGACTTCGCCTGTGGCCATATTAGGATTAACCGTGCCATCAGGACGAGCGCTAACGATGCCTTCGACACAAATCACGCACTCATTGCGTAAACTATCTGCTAGTTCAAAAAGCTGCTTATTGTCAGGATGGAAAACAACCTGAACCAAACCTTCTCGATCTCGAAGATCAACAAAAATAACGCCACCATGATCCCGGCGACGATGCACCCAACCATAAATTTTAACAGCTGAGTCTAAATGGGACTTGTTTAAAGCACCACAGTAATGCGTTCTCATAAGAGATCCCTAATCATTGAAAGTTGTATGACTAATATATGTGGAAGAGAATCAAACTAACCTGTCTTCTCTTGGCCAGAGCTCACATTGTCACTGCTGACAATATTGCGTTGCTTGGCCTTTGGTTTTTCATCCGTTTCATACCAGCCACCACCACCGAGTCTAAACCTAGGCGCACAAACCTTGCGCTCAAAAGTTTCTTTCAAACATTTAGGACACTGGCTAGGGCCAGTTTCATCAGATCGAAGCAAAAATTCCGTTTCATGCTGGCAATCCTTGCAGATATAATCGTATAAAGGCATAATTTTGTTCTCGCAAGACACCCAACTAATTTGCCCCTAATAGCACTAAACTATTATTGGCCACCAAATTTGCAGCATTATACCATAACAATCCCATTGCGGTAGGAGCGTCAATTGAGCAATCTTTTTTACCAAGCGCCAGAATGTACAATTTTAATGACAGGCTGTTCCTCTGGTATAGGTCTCTATTGTGCGCTTAAAATGCACGAAATGGGCTTTAATGTGATTGCAACGGCCAGAAAAACAAAGGATGTACACGCTTTAAGAAGCCAAGGTCTTAACGCATACCAACTTGATCTCGATAACAGCACGTCCATCAAGTTAGCTTTGAAACAAATACTTGCGCAGACCAATCATAGAATTGATGTATTATTTAACAATGCTGGTTTTGGACAGCCAGGTGCTGTCGAAGATCTCGATAGAGAAAGTATTCGACGCCAATTTGAAACCAATGTTTTTGGCCTAATAGAGCTGACTAATTTAGTAATTCCTATTATGAGGCGCCAGGGCCATGGGCGTATCATTCAAAATAGCTCTGTGCTTGGACTGGTCTCTCTTGCATTTAGAGGTGCCTATAATGCTTCAAAATATGCCTTAGAAGGATTTTCAGACACACTAAGGCTTGAGTTATATGGGACAGGCATTGAGGTCTCCCTCATTGAGCCGGGTCCTATCGAAAGTAAATTTAGAGAGCATGCCCACCAAAAATTCTGTGAAAACATTGATAAGGTTAATAGCTCATGGGCGCAAGCTTACCAAGCAGTTGAGAACAGGTTAGCTAATAAGTCAGAAAAGCCTGGTCCATTTACTTTGGGGCCAGAAGCTGTTCTTGCCAAAGTATTAAAGATTTTGAAGTCAAGAAAAGCAAAACCAAGATACTATGTGACTGTGCCAACTTATATGTTTGGGATCCTAAAAAGAATCTGCTCGGCTTCTCTTCTTGATTATTTTTTAAGACGTGTGATGCATAAAGAGCTTCAACCAATTGTGGAGTCTTGAAGCAATGTGGTTAATACGTGTCATAATTGTTATAGCGTGCTTATGGATTATCATGGCCATTCTTGGGTGGATCATTAAGGCCGCTCTCATTAAAAAAATTCGTCGCATGCAAGCCCAGACAAAAGCAGAGCCAACTTCTGAAAACAAGCTTTTGGTAGCTTGTCACCAATGTGGGACTTTTATCGATAAGGATCAGGCCATATCTCATAAGTCGCACAACTATTGTTGTCTGGAGCATTTGGAGCAAGATCAAAAAAAGTAAAGGAGCAAATAATCAAGCATGGATAGCAATCATCAATCACTTAACGGGCTTAAAGATACCCCTTTTATATTGTCGCCTCCCGAATTAAAAGATTGGCGTGCTCTGCAAGTTTTTTGCTTTTTTCGCCTTGGTATTGCTTGTGTTTTTTCAATCCTCCATACTTTTAAAATTGGCCCCACTTTCTTAGGTCAAATAAACAGTACTTATTTTATGATATGCGCACAAGCCTATTTGGTGTTCTCTCTATTTAACCTATGGTTTGCATTTATAAAAAAACCTGCCTTTGACATACAAATCAATGCACCGATTTTCTTTGATATTCTTGCCCTTGTACTCATCATGCATTTTAGCGGTGGTTTTTGGACCGGATTGGGCCTGCTCCTTGTTATTCTAGTGGCAGCCCATAGCTTACTGGCTCCGATCATTTTCGCATTATTAAGTGCGTCTATTGCGACATGCGCTATTTTAGCAGAGCAAATTTATGCTCAAATGACCCACAGCCTCTCAGCCCCCATGCTTTCGCAAGCAGGTATTTTAGGACTCTGTCTTTTTGCCACAGCTTTCGTTTGTGCCCAGTTAAAACAACGGCTCTATAAAATGCAAAAATTAGCCTATGTGCGCGGTCTTCGTCTCACAACGGCTTTAAAACTGAACACCCAAGTGGTCGCATTTATGCAAGAAGGTGTTATTGTCATAAGCGACGCCAAAGAGATCCAACTCATCAACTCCGCAGCCCTTCGACTGTTAGCAATCCATGAGACTCAACAACCAACTAAGTTTCTAGATTTGCCAATTAGATTTCAACAAGCTTTCGCAAATTGGGTTAAAACACATGATGACGAAGTTTTCCAAGTCCATAAAGACTCCAGTGATATTCGACTGACAGGCACCCAATTATCTAATGAAGAATACGTGATCTTTATCCATGATGTTAGAAAGGAATCTCAAAAAGCACAACACATGAAACTTGCCCTGCTTGGATCATTGGCAGCTAATATTGCTCATGAAATCAGGAATCCACTTAGCACTGTCTCTCATGCGGCTCAGCTCCTTCATGAGTCAGCCACTTTGAGTGAAAAAGATTATAAACTTGCCACGATGATAAAAGACAACAGTGATCGAATGAATACTGTGGTAAAAAATGTTTTAAATATCTCTAAAAAACAAAATTCGCAACCAAAAATGATTGAAGTATCTGAGTTTATGGCAACCTTCTTAGAGTCTTTTAATCCTGCGGGGATCCCAGACATGAATCTTCAGGTTCAACCATTACCTGAAAAATACTTTATTCATGTGGATCCCTCTCAATTAAGACAAATGCTTGTCAATCTCTGTGAAAATGGGCTGCGTTACAGTATGCGATACTGCTTTGAGCCTAAAATAAAAATTGATTTTCACATTGATGTCAACCAGCAAATGATCCAAATTCACATCATCGATTATGGTCAAGGAATCGCAGGTCGAGACACGAAACATATGTTTGAGCCATTTTATACCACTGAAAATCATGGCTCTGGCCTAGGTTTATATATTAGTAGAGAAATGTGCCAAATTAATGGTGGTGATATTCATTATCAACCGACCGATCATGGTGGATCAGATTTTTATATTCAACTTCCCCTTATTTCAGAGGAGCGCGTTCATGACAGCGCCTAAAGCCCTTATTATCGATGATGAGCCAGACATCTGTGACTTAATCAGTCTCTCCTTGGCAAGCATGAATATTCAAACTCAGTCAGCCCATACTTTTAAAGAAGCTGAGCAATTACTATCGACTCAAGTCTATCAACTTTGCTTTACAGATCTTCGTCTTCCTGATGGCGATGGCCTCGATTTACTTAAGATAATCCAAAAATGCCAACCCAATATGCCGGTGGCTGTTATCACAGCGCACGGCACGATGGACTCTGCGATCACAGCGCTTAAGCGAGGAGCCTTTGATTTTGTCAGCAAGCCGATTGATTTACATATTCTGCGCGATTTGTCTCTCACGGCTCTCAAATTAAATGACCAAGATACAAACCTAGAAAGTGATATTGTGGGGCATTCTGATGCCATAGAGAACCTAAAAAAAACACTCTCAAAAATTTCTAGATCTCAAGCCCCTATCTACATCAGTGGTCCGTCCGGCTCAGGTAAAGAGCTTGTTGCCAAAGTCATTCATAAATGGTCACCGAGAAAAGAGCATCCTTTTATTGCTGTCAACTGCGGTGCTATCCCTCAAGACTTAATGGAAAGTGAATTTTTTGGTCACGTTAAAGGCAGTTTTACAGGAGCACACAAAGATAAAGATGGGCTTTTTCAAGCAGCTCATAAAGGCACTCTTTTGCTCGATGAAGTCGCTGATTTGCCACTAGAAATGCAAGTGAAACTGTTGCGTGCGATCCAAGAGCGTGCCATTAAGCCCGTTGGAGCGGTCAAAGAATTTATTGTTGATGTCAGGATACTATGTGCAACACATCAAGATTTGCAAGCGCTGGTTCAACAGGGTGACTTTCGAGAAGATCTTTTCTATAGGCTTAATGTGATTGAGCTCAAAGTACCAAGTCTAATGCAGAGGAAAGAAGATCTACCGCTGTTATCTGAAAATATTCTAAAGCAATTAGCTCATCAACAACAAACAACCAAACCTACGCTAGCGCAAGATGCTCTAGTCCAGTTGCAGAGCTATGCTTTTCCCGGTAATGTCCGAGAACTTGAGAATATTTTAGAAAGAGCTTTTGCCTTATGCGATGGGATGACCATTCATGCGCAAGATTTGCAACTACCTGAAAGTCCGATGATGCCTTCTTATGGCCTCACAGACCAACCTCTTGAGGATTATCTTGATTCTTTAGAAAAGAACAAGATCTTAAACGCCCTACAAGAGACGCACGGTAATAAGACTAAAGCTGCACAATTACTAGGTATTAGTTTTAGAGCCCTTAGATATAGGTTAAAAAAATTAGATTTAAATTAAAGGCTTTTTCTTCTATAGAAACATTAATATGCTGCCTTATTTTGGGGATATTAATCAGTCTAGGGATCCCTTCCTTTGATAACCTATTTTCAAAGTCACATCTTGAGATCATGGCTTACCAACTACAGCATGATCTTCATTTTGCTCAAATTCAAGCGCTCAAAAATAATCAAAAAGTGATCTTGTGTCCAACAATCAATTTGAAACAATGCTCAACATCGTGGCGTCCAACTTATCTCATCGGCCTTTGGCATACTGATAACACAGTCACCCCTTTAAAAATTAGACAAAGCAAAAGTAAAATAAACTTGTCTTTCCATGCTTTAAATCAACAGGCTATTGTGTTTGATGAGCTCGGCTATAGCCAAAATCAAGGCTCCATCCTTTTACAGTATCAAGAAACCTTATGGCGCCTTGTGCTTTTGCACAGTGGCCGAGTCCGCATTGAAAAAACCACATCGCCTCAAATGCTCTCATAGATCGACCGTTGGTCTGTGATTTATGGCAATAACCAAGTTAATGAACTAAACCATTAGATATGAACCAAAAAAGCGCGGGCTTTACACTGATAGAATTAATGGTGGCAATGACACTGCTTATCATCACCATGACAATCGCTATCCCTTCAATGCAAAGCACGATACAAAACAACAGAGCTATCTCTGTCACCAATGATCTTGTTGCATCCCTCAACCTTGCGCGATCAGAAGCCATTAAACGCGGCGTATCTGTATCCATATGTCCAGCTTCTGATCAAAATTTCACTGCATGTGGTTCTAATTGGAATAACGGTTGGCTTATCTTTGTGAATCCTGATGAAAACAACGTCTTTGCCAACAGCGCCGCAGAGCCATTAATACGAGTCCAGCAAGTGACAGGCCAAGGCTTGAGTATTTCAAGTGCCCCAGCGGTTACTCAAGCAACCTATAACAGCGCAGGGTTTGCTGCTGCGGGCACTGGAAATTTGAATTTTTCTTTAACCGCTTCAAATTGCACTGGTAATCACGCCAGGAATGTTGCTATTAGCGTCACTGGTAGAATTACCACAACGCAAACCGCTTGCCCCTAGCCATTGGTCACAAAGTTAAAACACTTTATCTCAAACCTCAGCGAAATAGAGCTAAAGACACTATACCTATAGTATGTTAGTTAACCTCCAAGACACCTATGTTGCATCCTAGCATAAGCACCAAAGGGTTTACATTAGTTGAAATTTTAATAGCAGTCGTTGTCTTTTCGGTTGGGTTATTAGGACTCGCCAACTTACAAATCATGAGTCTCAAGCTAAGCCATGACTCTCTGTTAAGATCAACAGCAACTGTTCTTGCTAAAGATATGGCAGAAAGGATCCGTGCCAATGTTTTACAAGCTTCATTAGGCACAGCAAGCCCATATAATAATCCTGCTGGTAGCGCTACAGCAAATCCAAACTGTTTATCTAAAGATGCTTCAGGTGGCAGCATCGATGGCTCTTGTAGCCAAAGTGAAATGGCAGCCCATGATTTTTATGAGTGGAATAGTCATTTACAAGGCAGGACTGCCACAGCATGGCATCCAGCTGTCAAAGGAAAGCTACCGGCCGGACAAGGCATCGTTTGTATCGATTCTACCCCCAATGATGGGGCTCCACCGCCCGGTGATCCTTTATGTGACAATATTTCCCCAGTTGCTGGAAAAAATATTTTTACTATAAAAATTTGGTGGAGTGAGCGCAAAGATGCCGCTAATCCAGCATCCAGACAATTTGTGATGAGTGTCGCCATATGAATGCCCCTTCAAAGCAAAACGGCATGACCTTGGTTGAAATCCTTATTTCTATCACCATCAGTTTGTTTATTCTTGCAGGCATCACCCAAGTTTTTATCAGCAGTAAACAAGCCTATAGGCTTGGCTCTGCTTTTAATGAGATCCAAGAAAATGGACATTTTCTAAGTCAGTATATTCCTAAAATTGTGAACCTCAGTGGTTATCGAACGCCGCCAACGGATTCGATGTTTGCCCCTCTCAATGATTTTTTCCCAGTCTCAGCTCCTCATTTGCAAGTTATTAATGATCTCGGCACGAATGGCAGCGATATTCTCACGGTTCGTTATCAAGGCAGTGGTGATGGTGCTGGAAATCCAGATGGCTTCATTAATGATTGTTTAAATCAACCTTTAGATACGAATAATATTGTTACTAATACTTTTTCTATCAATGCCAACCAAGAGCTTGAATGCCAATCCATCAATCCAGATGCTGGTGGCGTTTCAACACAAGTCTTAGTCTCTGGCGTTGAAAATATGCAAATTTTGTTAGGGGAAGACACCGATGGCGACAGATTTGCAGATAGATATGTCGCTCCTAATTTTGCTGGGATCAATGTAGGCAATATTGTCAGCATGCGCATGAGTGTTCTTGTTCGAAGCACTAACGAAATTTATAAAGCTATTGATAACAATACGTACAACCTTTTAGGGACTGAATTTACACCAACCCCTGACTATCGAATTCGAAAAGAATATACCTTTACCATTTACCTTAAAAACGTGTTTTCTCTATGAGGCCCCTATGATCACACATGCTCATCATCGACAAAGCGGCGCAGTCTTAGTGGTAGGCCTTATCATCTTGTCTGTGCTTATCATGATTGGTGTCACAGCTATCAATTCGTCTTCGATTGGTGAAAAACTCACAGCCAACCAACGAAACAAAGAGCTCTCTTTACAAGCGTCTCAATCTGCTCTCATTGATGGGGAGCAATGGCTGGTTTCCCAAACCCAAGCACCCATTTCAGCAACCACCTGCGCCTTGCCACCATGTAACGTCTTTGCAACCGGTGTTTACTCCAATCTCCATCTTAAAACCTCTTCTTGGTGGTCAACCAATGCAAGGCTTTTTAGTGGCAATATATATCAAGTGACAAGTCAGCCTCAATATCTTCTCGAGCAATTTAACTTCATACCTTACGAGCTATCGCCTGAGGCTCGCTCTAAAGGTGAAGGATATTACTATTATCAAGTCACGGCCAGAGGAGCTGGCGGCAACGATCAAGCCACCAGTATTGTGCAATCCATTTATACCGTTCAGTTTAAATAAAGGATAAGAAATCATGAGAACTATCAGTGCCATTATTATCTTCTTCATGTCTTTCACTATATCTGCGGAATCTCAACAGCTCGCGAATAAAGCCATGATTGAAAGCTTTGATTTAGAGCAGCAAATTATTTATTTGCACGGAAAGAAGTATTCTTTTGCACCTGGTGTGTTGATTTTCGATCAAAACAATCAAGGTGTTGGTTTTACTGAATTAAATGAAGGTCAAGTCATAGAATTTAAAACAGTATCCGGCGATATAAAAAACTCAGATGATGTCAAAAAAACAGATAAAGAATCAGATCATGAATTAAATAACAGTGAAATGAGCATCATGGAAATTAAGATTCTTTCCGATAATAGAAGTCAAGATAAAGCGCATTAGATGCAAGATAAAAGGTTGAATTTATTGGGATCACTTGCCCTCTAAACCAACATAGCCTTTGTAGAGATGAGAAAAATGCAACATAAAGAAAAGCTAAACATAGTCACAGTAGACTCATTTACACATCAGTCATTAAAGACAATGTCCTGCTTTAGCCATGTTGCCACGAAACGAAGTCAAGGTTTCTCGCTCATGGAAGTGCTTGCCTCTAGTGTTATCCTTTCTATTGGCCTTTTGGGATTAGCTAGTTTGCATTTTGAAAGTCTTAAAATGGGCAATGAAAGTTTCTATAAATCCATGGCCAGCATTCAAGCTGATGATTTGATAGATAGAATGCGTGCTAATTTAGACGGTATTTCAGGTGGATATTATGAGACTCAAACGACAAGTGCCATTACCTCAAGTCATTTAAAGTGTTTGGGAGGTGTCGATAATGGTGGTAGGAAGTTATCACCATCAAGCGTCGCCATGAATATCGGTGATCCTGCCAGTGCAGCGCAATCAATCGACTCAAAAACCTCAGTCAAAATAAGTGGTTCAATTGATAGCGATGGCGCAGGGTTTGGAAGCTTTGTAAGCTTTGGTAATCTTTTATCGGGATTATTAACTCCTGGAAAGAACTCAAATGAGCCAGAGGCGTTAGAGCCAACACCAGCCTTAACAACGGGAACGATGACTGACTCAACTTGTGGTGCTAAGGAAATCGCTGAACAAGATCTTTTCGAATTTAAGAACAATCTTAACCAATTATTACCCAATGCCAAAAATACGGTTTGTCGCACCAATGCCCCTGGCTCAGGCAGCACGCTTAACTGTAATGGGAAAGGAAATTTGATCGCAATTTTCATCGAATGGCAAGACAAGCGTGGTGGCCGTCATACTTATCGTGTTACCACAAAGCCTTAGGATATAAACCATGATTAAACTTAATGCTTTTCCACACCGTCATCAATCTAAAGGCTTTGGATTGGTTGAAATATTAATCTCCATGGTGATTAGTATCTTTTTGTTTGCTGGTGTTTTAAATCTATTCCAAAGTAATAAAAGAGCTTATCGATTAGAGCAAAACTTATCTTCGCTTCAACAAAATGGACGTTTTGCAACGACTTTTTTAAATAGAACTATTCGACTCGCAGGATTTAGATCAGAGCCTGATTTGAAACAGATGGAGCTTTATCAAGAATATGAGGAAGTTTTTCCAGAGAATTCGGAGCTCATTGCTGGCACTAATGATAATGTGAACGGATCAGATAGCCTCACCGTTCGATACCAAGGCAATTCACATGCTAATATTTTTGATTGCCTGGCAACGCCTGTGCAAAAGCAACAAATGGCCGTCAGTACATTTTTCTTAAATGAAAATGCTCAACTTGTTTGCGCGGCTGTCAACAATGGCGTCCCAAACCTAAGCAACCCGGATGTTTTAGTTGACAATGTAGAAGCCATGCATATTCGTTTTGGAGAAGATCTAAATGGAGATGGTATCGTTAATCGCTATGTGCCACCTGATCATCCAGGTCTAAACACAGCTCGCGTTGTTTCACTTCGAATAAGCTTATTGCTTAGAACCGTTGAAGAAGCTAGCCCAATTGTTGATAAAAAATTCTATGCCCTACAAGACGTAGAAATAGGACCTTTTAATGATAATTTCTTAAGAAAGGTCTTTACAACGACTGTACAGCTTAGAAGCACGACACGGTAGGAGAACATATGAAGTTGTCATCACATCATCCTCAATATTATCAAAGACAAAGTGGTGCTCTACTTGTTGTTAGCATTCTGTTTTTAGTGGTTCTAACCATGATAAGTCTATCCTCTATCACGTCGACTGTTTTACAAGAAAAAACCACAGCCAACACCTTTAATGCTCAATTAGCTTTCCAAGCTAGTGAAACAGGACTGCGCTCAGCTGAAGAGTATATCAGAGAACTATCAGAGCGGCCCGTTGCTCAAAAAACGTGCACCGGTGACTGTAACCAAATATGGGAAGCAGACGCTTTGGGTAATCTTTATGGTGGTGGCGGTTTTCAATCTCGCTGGTGGGCAACCGCTAATACCCAAACCAATGACAGTTGGTGGTCAACCGTAGCTCATTCGATGCCAACTGTAAGTACACCAAGTGGCACCCCAGCGCCAGATTCTGTCAGCTACGTGGCAGCCCAACCTAGGTTTATAGCAGAAGAAGTGGCATTTATTCCTGATGACTTAAGTCCAAATACAAGAGCCGCTGGTGCTGGCTTAACCTTTTATAGGTTAACCGCAAGAGGCACAGGTGCAGAGCAAGAATTTGGTGGTATCAACCCAGCTAAAGTCACTTTGCAATCTATCTTTAGCAAGCGATTTCATTAATAGAGAGTAATAAAACATGAAATATTCTATACAACATAAATATCTTGTCTTATGCTCACTAGCCATGAGCTCGCCTCTCATGGCCAAGCCTTTAACGTTGCCTCAAGCGCCGCTTATGATAGAGCAAGGAGCACCACCTAATGTGATGTTTGTTGTCGATGATTCTGGCTCTATGGATTGGGAAGTGATGGTTCAGCCTCATTACTCAGCCTGTAATTACTTCAACCCAAAGGGATACTCTTACTGCTCAACAACTCTCAGAGATACTGGCGTATTTTACTATTCAGAGCCTAATGATCACTATCGGTCTTTTGCAACACGAGATATTTATTACCTATATACACATGAAAGAAAGTATAATCTTTATGCATCCATTCAATTCCCTGATCTGTTGAGCGATGATTGGCGAATTTATGATGCCGGGTTTAATACCGTATATTATAATCCTAATGTGGCATATGAGCCATGGTCTGGCCCATGCTCAAGCTCAATCAAAGATAAAGATATCAAAATGTGTGCAGATGCTGAATTTACCAAAGCTGAAATTCACCCCAAAGCCAGTAACTCAGACCATGGCACTGATATCAATCTCGATTCGCATTTTTATAACTCAAAAAAACACACTCATGCGTATGTCGTCAGTTTGGATAATAGAGGGTATTCAGGCACTCGGCCGAACCTTAATGACATGACATTAGAAGGTAATCATCAGATAGATCTGTGGGATTCTCACGCTGAAATCAGTTTCAATTCCTCCAATACCATGGCGGTTAAAATCTATGACACGGATCCTTCAACGATGATGCCTCGCATAGTCAAACAAACAACCTTGTCCGGTAACGCTTGTTTTGATGCTTTAGGCAGTCATGATTTGATTCATCCAATCATTGATGGTTCGAAACCTCTCACTTCAACGGACTCTCCAAGCTGCAAAACCATCGCAGAAGCTAGAGAAAACTATGCCAACTGGTTTCAATATTATCGCCGTAGAGCTTTTACAGCCAAAGCAGGTATCAGTGAAATTATTGATTTGTATCCCAAATTTCACTACGGTTTAAGCTATATCAATGATAACGATATTGATACGAAAATCCCTGACTCTTCGGATGACGTTGAAGAGCACAATACAAAGTTGCTTGATGGGTATTTTAAAGACGAGCAACGTGCTTATGGTACGCCTTTAGTGAAAGCGCTTGATGTCGCAGGCCAATACTATGAGGGAAAACTATCTGGTAAAGAGCCTATCAAATACGAGTGTCAAGTTAATAACGCCATCATGCTAACCGATGGTTATCACAATGGAACAGCTCCTAAAAGAGGCGATGTCGATGGCGATGGATATGGCTCAAAAAGCTCTACATTAGCAGACATTGCTAGCTATTATTATAAGAGAGATTTGATGCCAAGCATGGCGAATAATGTCCCAACCTCGGAAACCAATAACAACAAAGCCCAACATATGAACACTTATGGCGTTGCTTTTGGTGTTAAAGGGAACTTAGCAAAGGGCGATAATGGCTGGCCAACACCTGCCCTCACCTACAATAGCAACTGGGGTGACCCAACAAACTGTGACTCATGCTCTGAAAAAATTGATGATTTATGGCACGCTTCTTATAATTCTCACGCCTTTTACTCATCAGCCAATAATGTTCAGGAATTACTAACAACGCTACAAAATGCCATGGGCAGCATTGCTAAAATTTCTAAAGCATCCTTAGGCGGAGCATCTGTTGCTTCCTCGATTCTAAGAAGTGACTCTGACGTTTATCAAGCTATTTTTAATTCTGATACATGGAGTGGCGATCTGTTAGCCTATCCTATTTCTTCAAAAGGTGAATTGAACACAGTCAAACCTACTTTTAGCGTGGCAGAGCATTTAGCGGCACGAGACCCCTCGTCAAGGAAAATTGTCACTTACAATGGCATTCGAGGCATTAAATTTCAATGGAAGGATAAAAACAATGATAAATCTTTTAATGCACTTCAAAAATCTTATATTCAGGATTTTGTCACAACAATGAATAGCGCTGTCACCGAAGATCAAGTGATTAATTATTTAAGAGGTGATAGATCTCAAGAAAAAAGAAATGGCGGCATATTGCGCTCAAGAGAAACGCCGCTTGGTGACATTGTTCACTCTTCTCCCTTATATATAGACAAGCCTTCGCGCCTTTATAATGAAAGTTCTTACTTGTCTTTTAAAGAAGCCTATAAAAACAGAGGTAGCATGATTGCTGTCGGAGCGAATGATGGCATGCTTCATATCTTTTCTGCAGATAAAGGAAAAGAGCTCATGGCTTACGTCCCTGGATACCATGGATTATGGAGTCACCTTGCGGATTTAAGCTCTCCTCAGTATGATCATAACTTTTTTGTCGACGGACAATTATCCTCGAATGATGTTTATTTTAATCATGATGAGTCATGGCGCACAATCTTAGTGGGTGGTCTGCGAGCTGGTGGGCAAAGTATTTTCGCTTTGGATGTTACACAAGGCTCATTCACTCAAAAAAATGTAGATACTGAAAAGCAAGTTATTTTTGAGTTTGATGACTCAGATGATGCCGATTTTGGTTATAGTTATGGCACGCCTCAAATCGTTCAAATGAATAACGATCAATGGGCTGTGATTGTGGGCAATGGCTACAACTCAGGAAGCACCCATTATCCATCTGGCGCAAAGGATGATTATGTCTCAACAAGCAAAAAAGCTGCTTTATTTATTCTCTTCATCGAAAAAGGGCTTGATGGTCAATGGGACATCAACAAGGATTATATCAAGATTCTAGTTGGTGACAATAAGGATAACGGGTTAAGCGAGCCGTTCCCAGTGGATATTGATGGCGACTACAAAGTTGATTACATCTATGCCGGCGATTTAAGCGGAGAGCTGCATAAATTTGATGTTAGCAGTACAGATCCCACTAACTGGCAGAAACCGAGCTCTGTTAAAACCTTTTTTAGTGGCAACCAACCTATCACGTCACCTGTGGTGGTTGGCCCACATATTGATGGGCTAACCAAAGGCATGATGGTTTATTTTGGAACTGGAAAATACCTTGAGACATCTGACAATAACAATAAAGGCCAATCAACACAGGCTTTTTACGGCCTTTGGGACAAAAATATACCGTCTCAAAATACAATTTTATCTAACTCTAAGCAACTGCTTCGACAAGAGATCTTAGCGTCAAATAATCAAATGAGAGCGACGACTAATTTTGATATCGATCCATCCCATGTTGGATGGAGTTTAGAGCTTAAAGAAAATAATAATAATGCTGGTGAGAGGAGCACTAACCGTCCAAAACTTAGGAATGGTCGGATTATTTTTACAACCTTATTGCCACAAAGCAACGGCGACGATCTCTGTACGCCTAACCAATCTAAAAGCTGGATTATGGAGCTAAATGCCAAAAATGGTAGCAGATTAGGCATGCCGCCCTATGATACGAACTCAGATGGTGAGTTTACAGATGCTGATTATATTTACTATACAGATCCATCCACCAATCAAACGGTTGCCGCTCCCCATTCTGGTATTGAATCGGATGTCGGCATGCTAGGCGGCACTCCAGCCATTTTAACCAATTCATCAAATGACATTGAATACAAGGTACTAAGTGGCTCAAATGGTATCTCAACTAAAACAGAATCAGTTGACAATAGAGGCCAAGGCCGTCAAAGCTGGCAACAAGTTAACTAATAGAGGCATAAGATGATTATCAAGAAAACAAGCGGATTCAATCTTATAGAGCTTATGATTGTCGTAGCAGTGATAGGTATTTTAGCTGGGATTGCTTACCCATCATACGAAGAGCAAGTGAGAAAGGCGAGGCGAACCGATGCCCAAACGGGGCTTTTGGAGCTTGCAACGCTTGTCGAGCATTTTTATACTGAAAATAACACTTATGCAGGCGCGACAACGCCAGCAGCGGTTGGTGGGCCATCCACATCTAGAGAAGGCTTTTATACCTTAAGTATCACTAATGTTTCTGCGACAACCTTTACGCTTAACGCAACCCCGGCTCCAGGAGGCCCACAAGTCGGTGACACTTGCGGCACGCTCACCTTAACCCATACCAACATTAAAGGGCCTACTCCAGATACCTGCTGGTAACTAAGATTTTTAGCTAGGCTCTGCTAAAGTATGCTTAGTAAGAACGCCCTTTAATTCTTTAGGCAGAGCAAAGCTAACCGTTTCTTCAAGACCTTCAATTTGTGTCATGTCACACGGAGAAAAATGGGCCTGAATATAATCAATCACTTTTTGGACTAAAATCTCAGGAGCACTAGCTCCTGCAGTTATCCCAATGGTTTTGACGCTCTTAAACCAATCCAATGAAATATCCTCAGGCCCATCGATTAAATAACTTCGCACGCCACAATGCTCAGCCAGTTCTCTTAATCGATTGGAGTTTGAACTAGTTTTAGAGCCAACGACAAGAACCATATCGCTTTGCGAAGCTAAAACCTTCACAGCATCTTGGCGATTTTGAGTGGCGTAACAAATATCATCTTTCCTAGGGCCTCCCATCATTGGGTATTTGGCCTTTAACGCATCGATAATCCCTTTCGTATCATCAACCGACAATGTGGTTTGAGTCACATAATAACATTGCTGCTCTTTCTCAATTTGAAGGTTAGCCACATCAGCAACAGATTCAACTAAATGAATTTTTCCTTCAGGGTTTTGGTATTGACCTAGCGTTCCTTCAACTTCCGCGTGCCCAGCATGGCCAATCAAAACCATGTCATGGCCTTTACGCGAATAGCGCGTCACTTCCATATGAACCTTAGAGACTAAAGGACAAGTGGCATCTAAAACTAGTTTGAGATCTCGGCTCTTAGCTTCATTCCTCACCGCTTGGGAAACACCATGGGCGCTAAAAATAACAACGGAGCCATCTGGTATTTCATCAAGCTCTTCAACAAAGCGTGCGCCATCTGCTTTTAAAGCATCGACAACAAAGCGGTTGTGAACAACCTCGTGTCGAACATAAACAGGCGCCCCATATTTGCTCAGCGTTGCTTTAACTATATCAATGGCTCTATCGACACCCGCACAAAACCCTCGAGGGTTAGCTAATACTATTTTCATACAACCTCAGCTTCATCTTTATAAATAAAAGACGACAATATCAACAAGCCAGCCCCGACACTAATCAAAGCATCAGCCACATTAAAAGTATGGAAATGCCATTGTTTTACATAAAAATCAATAAAATCGACAACATACCCTCTAAACATCCGATCAATTAAATTTCCTGTCGCCCCACTTACAATAAAGCTAAGAGCCAAAGCTTGAAGCGGCCAAGCTTTCGGTGTTTTGACAAGCCAAATACTCAAACCAATCGTCATCATTGCAGTGATGCCAAGCAAGGCATATTGAGCCATTTGCCCACCAGAGCTAAACCACCCAAAAGCAATACCAGCATTATAGCTTAGAGTAAAATTTAAGCTTGGCATGATGTTTAAACTTTCAGCCAACTGAAAATGTTGTAAAACACTGAATTTTGTCCATTGATCAACAACGACCCCAACGACAATCAAGACAAACCATTTCCATGAAGACATAGACTTAAGCATATAACCGGCTCTCACCTTCAGATTTTTCATCAACATTGGTAACACAGCGATGACAGAGTCCAGGATATAGCGCATGCTCATTCACATCAGCCCTACGATGCCAACATCTTTCACATTTTGGTGCTTCGATTCGCGACACCTCAATGAACAAGTCATCCCTCGAAGATGCTTTCGCGCTATCTGATTGAGCAGATATTGGTAGCACCTGTGTTTCTGAGGTAATCAGCACAAACCGTAACTCCTCTCCTAATAGAGACAGCGTTTTCTCTAACGCATCACTAACATAAAGTGTTATTTTGGCTTCTAAAGGGGTACCTATTGTTTTTTGAGCGCGGTGCAATTCTAAGGCCTTATTAACTTCGGTACGCACTTGGATAATTTCATGCCAAAACTCTTCATCCATAGATTGGCGCTTCATGGGTTTTAACCCTTCATACCATTCACTTAAAAAGATAGAAGCTTCTCGCTTACCTGGCAGATGGTCCCAAATATCTTCTGCCGTAAAACAAGTGATAGGGGCAAGCCAACGGCTTAGCGCTTCTATCACATGATACATGGCTGTTTGAGCAGATAGTCTTGCTCGACTTGAAGTTTTAGTGGTGTATTGCCTATCTTTAATAATATCAAGATAAAAACCACCTAACTCATTAACACAAAAATTATGCGTAAGTTGATATATCTGATGGAACTGAAGATCATCATACGCTTGGACAATCTCCTTTTGAAGGTGATAAGCCTTATCAACAATCCACGCATCAAGCGCAAGCAGCTCCTTCATGTCAACCAGATGTTCATCTGGCTCAAAGCCATTAAGATTCGCTAGTAAAAATCTTGCCGTATTACGGATTCGGCGATAAGCATCCCCAACTCTTTTTAAAATTTCATCACTGACATGAATCTCATGCTTGTAATCTGTTGCTGAAACCCACAGCCTTAAAACATCAGCACCCATTTGTTGAATCACTTTGCTTGGCGCCATAACGTTCCCTAAAGACTTAGACATCTTTCGGCCCGCAGCATCCACCACAAATCCATGAGTTAAGACTTTCTTGTACGGTGCTTCCTGATTGACGCCAATAGAGGTCAATAAAGAAGATTGGAACCATCCTCGATATTGGTCACTGCCTTCAAGATACAAGTCAGCAGGAAATTTAAGTGCTTCTCTTCGTTTAAGTACCGCAAGATGGCTCACACCTGAATCTAGCCATACATCTAAGGTGTCTTGAGATTTCTGATACAGCTCACCATCATCTAACCCTAAAGCACTTAGATCCAGCTCGTGCCAAGCTTCAATACCATGCTCTTCAATCAACTTAGCGATAGGCTCGAACAAAGTTTGCATTTTAGGATGAACTTCTTTGGTCTCTTTATGCATAATCAAAGGTAAAGGAACACCCCAAGTTCTTTGCCTTGAAATACACCAATCTGGGCGGCCTTCAATCATAAGTTTAATACGCTCCTCGCCCCAAGAAGGTATCCAGTCAACTTTAGAAATCGCTTTTAAAGCTTTGGATCGAATGCCAGCTTCATCCATGCTTATAAACCACTGAGGGGTTGCTCTAAAAATTGTCGGTGATTTATGTCGCCAACAATGAGGGTAACTATGTTGAATCATTTCATGATGAGCGAGATTTTGATTCTCTTTCATCATATCCACGATTAGCTGATTCGCTTTAAAAACGAACTGACCTCCCAGTAAAGGCAAATCGCTGAGATAGCACCCATTGTCACCCACAGGGTTAATCATATTAAGTTGATATTTTTCACCAAGATAATAATCATCTAAACCATGGGCTGGGGCGGTGTGCACAATACCTGTACCCGCATCAAGCGTCACGTGATCACCTAAGAGAGCTGGTGACATTTTATCGTAAAAAGGATGCTTAAATTCAAGCCCCTCTAAGTCCGCCCCCTTCACCTGCCCTAAAACTTCGACAGGCTCAAAAGAGCATCTTTCCATAACTTTTTCAAGCAAACCTTTCGCAACAATAAAAGCTTGCGGCTTTCCAAAAGGTTGGAATAAAACGTAATCTAACTCTGGATGGAAGGCAAGCCCTTCATTGGCAGGTAAAGTCCATGGTGTGGTTGTCCAAACAATGGCTGCTACATGTTCAAGACCTTGAATGCCAAATTTTTTAGAAACTTCAGGAACAGATTGAGCATGAAAAATGACATCTATCGAATGAGATTCTTTGTCTTTATGTTCAACTTCCGCTTCTGCTAATGATGAGCAGCAGTCAACACACCAATTAACAGGCTTAAATCCCTGTTGCAGATGCCCTTTCTTATAAATATGACCGATTGAGCGCACGATATCAGCTTGATAGCTATAATCCATTGTTTTATACGGATTTTCCCAATCTAAGGTTAATCCTAAACGTTGAAATGATGCTGCTTGTATGTCGATTTGAGATTGCGCATATTGCGCACAGGCTGCTCTAAATTCTTTAGCGTTTAATTTTTGACCTGGCTTACCCTTTTTTTTCTCAACATTGAGCTCAATGGGTAACCCATGGCAGTCCCATCCAGGCATGAATGGCGCATCAAAACCCGATGACCCTTTTGATTTAATAATCATATCTTTTAAAATTTTGTTGACGGCATGGCCAATATGAATATCGCCATTGGCATATGGTGGACCATCATGCAAAATAAATTTAGGACGACCTGCTCTGGCCTCCCTAATTTTTTGATATAGATTAAAATCAGACCATCTTTTCAAGAATTCTGGCTCTCTGTTTGGTAGAGAGGCTCTCATCAAAAACTCTGTTTTTGGTAAGTTTAGTGTATCTTTATAATCGACTTCTTTCATCATCGTATCTCAATAGTTAAATGAGCTATATCATTTTTTAATAAATTTAAACAAGATGGCGAAAAGCACCATTTTGATATGACCTACCAAGCGCTACATCCTTTTGGATTTGTGCACGCAAAGCTTCCAAAGATTCAAACCTAACTTCATCTCTTATTTTTTTGATAAATTGTACCGTTACTTTTTTGCCATAAATATCTGCAGAAAAATCGAACAAATGAGTCTCACATAACAGTTTGACGCCCTGCACGGTAGGTCTTACTCCCAAATTACAAACGCCTTCATAGCTCCGATCCAGCCCCTTCATTTGAACATAGTAAACACCCTTTTCAGGCAAGCTTACTTTCGGTGGTACAATGTTAGCTGTTGGAAACCCAATTAAACGGCCTTTTTTATCACCGTGACAAACATACCCAGTAAGACAATAGGGTTTACCTAACGCTCTCGTGACAAAACTTAAATCTGACACAGCTAACCGCTCTCGAATCACCGTGCTACTAATGAGCACGTCGTCTAAAGTCACCGCGGGCACCTGCGTGACCTCAAAGCCAAACTTTTTTGCTTGGGATTTTAAAAAAGTCACATCACCTTGGCGCAAGTGGCCAAAACGAAAATTATTGCCCACAAACAAATGTTTCATGTTGCAAGAGCCGACCAGAACCTGCTTCAAAAAATCCTGATGTGTCTGGCATGCAACCTTTGATGAAAACTTCATGTCGATGACTTTATCAACGCCCAAAGCTTCAAACGCTCGCCATTTATCTTGAGGGCGCATGAGTCTCAAAGAGGTATTTTGCTTTGCAAAAAATTGCTTAGGACTTGGAGAAAAGGTGATAACAACCGAAGGCAAGCCCAAGGAAAAAGATTTGTTAACTAACTCTTTGATAATGCTTTGATGACCCAAATGTAGCCCTTCAAAATTTCCTATCGCAATAACGCTCCCTGAGGGAAATAGGTCTTGATTGTAGCTACGAATCAATTGCATGGATCTTTCTCGTTAAAGCTAAAACGGCATTATACCAGAGAGGCAGCCAATATTTTACACCTTTTCCAGCGAGAAATGTGTGAACCGCAAGCCAAACAACCATAAACTTGCGCCATAAACCAAGGCACCAACGCCTATCAATCCAAACAAGTAGGCTACCTGAAGTAATAAAGTCATCCCTAACCAACCCTCAAAGGAGGGACTTAACCAAGCAAGACTGGCTCCCATACAAAGGCCAGCTAAACCTAAACGGACCAAAAAGAGCGTCCATGAGCCCTGCAAATGCCCTTGGCGAATAATCGCCGCACCTAAGAGAATAACTTGTAGCCAAGCACTTATGCTTGAACTGAGACTTAAGCCGGCATGGGCCATAGGCTTAATTAAAACAGCATTCAAAATGATGTTACTGAGCAAAGCAATGATGGCAACCTTCACTGGAAACGCCGTATTTTGTCTCGCATAAAAAATAGACACTAAAACTTTCACCATCATAAATGACAGAAGTCCTAAACTAAGCATTCTTAAACTTAAGCTAGCCATTTCAACATCTTTTGTCACAAAGGCCCCGTGGCAAAATAAGGTTGTCATCACAGGAAGCGCTAACACCCATAACCCAATCGCGCATGGCAAACTCACCACGAGACAAGCTTTTGCAGCCCACTGGCACTGTAGAGCAAAAGATTCTTCATTTTTTGTTGAAAAATGATGAGCAAGATTTGGTAAAGCAACCGTTGCTAATGCAACTCCAAATAGACCTAAAGGAAATTCAATGATTCTGTCAGCATAATATAGCCACGATAAACTACCTACCGGTAAGAATGAGGCAAAAAGTGTATCAACTAGTAAGTTAATTTGCATCACTGAAGCGCCTAAAACAGCTGGAAGCATCAATTTCAGAATCCGTCTAACACCAGGATCTTTCCAATCCCAAACACAGCGAGGCTTAAACCCTATCTGCTTCAAAAATGGAAATTGCAATGCCAACTGCAACCCACCACCAATAAATACCCCCCATGCAAGTGCCATAATTGGCTCTTGCATGAAAGAACTTAAATAGACAGCACTCAAAATAAGGCTGATATTAAGAAGAACTGGGGTAAAAGCTGGAACACTAAATCGCCTATAAGTATTTAAGATGCCCCCAGCTAAGGCTGTTAGTGAAATAAACATGAGGTATGGAAAGGTAATGCGCAACATTTGTGTCGCAAGCCTTGCCCTATCTCCATCGGGCTCAAAACCTGGCGCAAAGATCCACACAAACCATGGCGCCGCTAAAATCCCAATAAGCGTCACGATAGTAAGGACCATCGTTAAGTTGCCGGTCACTTTGTCCACTAATTCACGGACTTCTTCAGGCTCCTTTGTACCTCGATATTGGGCAAGTATTGGAACAAAAGCTTGAGAAAAAGCTCCTTCTGCAAATAATCGCCTAAAAAAGTTAGGAATTTTAAAAGCTAA
>CAYGPI010000023.1:12249-29797 GCA_964351745.1 uncultured Francisellaceae bacterium | reverse complement strand
GAAGTTAAAAGCACTGATGATCCCAACGACGCCATATGGATGCCATTGCTCGTACATACGGTGATTCGGCCGCTCCGAATGCATGGTGTTACCGTACATCATTCGAGATTGACCGACAGCAAAATCTGCAATATCAATCATTTCTTGAACTTCACCATCGCCCTCTTGTTTGCTCTTGCCCATTTCTAAAGCGACTAGGCTACCAAGGGCATCTTTATGCTCTCTAAGCGCCTCACCCATTAAACGAACCAACTCTCCTCGCCTAGGAGCTGGCACATCACGCCACGTTAAAAATGATGTTTGCGCATGCCTTATGACTTGCTCATAGTCTTCTTCAGAGCTACCAAACACAGTTGCCAAAGGTTTGCCTGTTGAAGGATTTATAGATCCAAACAAATTATCTTGATGGCCTTCCATAAAAGTGCCATCACCAAGACTTGTCGCTTCATTGGCATCCTTGAGAGATAAACGACTTAGTATGTCCATGATTAACTCCTAAATATAATAGCGGCCAAAACGATTATGTGTAATCTCTTCAAGACTAAACTGCTCTTGCAAAATAAGTCCTTTAAAATTATCGGGATTTTTGACAACACTATCAATCACCGCACAAACACCTCCAGCTGTTGTCACTTGAATAGCAGACCATTGTCTGCCTGCGATTTCAGAAGGGTAGACTTTTTTTACATACGTTTCTTCTATGAGCTCGTTTTTCTGTATGCCCTTAACAGCGACGTAAACTAAAACAACATCCTGGGCTGTTTTAGGGATTGCATTCTCTAAAATTCTTTTTAAGGTATCTCTATCTTGATTTAATTTTAAATCATTCATGAGTAATCGCATTTGTTTGCAGTGGCCAGGATAACGTAATGTCTTATAATTCATGGTATCCACTTGCCCACGATAGGTTTCAGCCAAAGAGCCAAGTCCTCCAGATGTGTTAAAAGCCTCGTACAGCAAACCATCGATTTCAACTGTTTCTAAGCCTTCTAAAGGTTGTAAGCTTTGTTCTTGACCATTAACAATACCGTAACAAGTATTACCATATTCATTAATAAGCCCATCGGTTGACCAAGTTAAAGAATATTTTAAGGCATTATTTGGATTAATAGGCAATGCGCCAACACGCATCAGTACTGACTCGACGGAATCAAAATGACCGATTAACTCATTAGCTGCAATACTAATGAATCCTGGCGCCAAGCCACATTGCGGGACAAAAGCACTTTGTGCCCCTTGAGCCAAAGTTTTAACTTTGTCTGTCACGGCGGTATCTTCGGTCAAATCAAAATAATGAATATTATGCTCTCTTGCTATCTCCGCTAAAGGAATATTACAAAAATATGGCAGTGAGGAAATGATGGAGCCAATCTTTTCTTTAGAAACAAGCTGCTCTACAGCCGATTTATCGACAGCATCAAGAGATATCAATTCAATGTTCGAGCTCTGACTCCCTAAAAGAGTTTTATCAAAGTCATCAAAACTCAAATCTGATAAATAAACTTTATAATCTCCTGATTCGGCAAGCAAACAAGCTATTAAGCGACCAATTTTTCCAGCACCAGCAACAAGGATGGGATGCATCATTCAACTCCTTTGATTTTAGATTCTAACTAGTTTATCTAAGACTGCATTTTGATTCGATGATGCTACTATGTTGCCCATAAAACTACAAACACCACATCTTGTAGACTCACTTGGCGCAAGAAAACTATCAGCCATAAACACCACTGTAAGAAAGCTAGGTTAAGCAGAAAGCTGGGGAGGCTTTAAAGAAGACTGATGACTATGTCTAAGTAAAAGCCACCCTAATGGTAAATAAAGAAATAATGAATTAGTTTTAAAAGTTGCTATCGTTAAAAGTTTCCATGACGTAATGTAGTTATCACCCATATAGGCATATAACGTTGGCCACATAAAAATTAAGTCAATGAAATTGGCTAGAAAGGCGCTAGCGATAATAATGGCATAATTACGCTTTTGACTAAAACGTTTCCATAAGCCAACAAGTAGCACAGCCACAACAACAGAGACGTGATACCCAATCGTTAAAATAGTGTATATCTGAAATTGGGATAACTCATTATTGAGCCAAAAGTCATTAAGATGAGTATGGATGCCTGGGCAATGGATCTGAATCAAAATGCCATTAAAAAAGGACATACACATCACAAAAAGCAAACATTTTTTAACGCCCAAGATCTCAGCTAACACGGCAGCTAATAGGAATAACAGTGGGAAACAAAGGCTGGCCATCGGCAAAGTGAAGTATAATAACTGAAAAGTAAGCTCATAGGTTAAGCTTGAAAATATAAGAAAAAAGGCATACACGCCCATCGGAACAAAAGCCCCCGACCAACCGCATAAAGTACTTCTTTCTAAAATCACAACACACCAAATCAACTTAAAGCTCTATGACTTTATCCTAACCTAGAAAGTGAATCTAAGTCACCTTTTAAATTAGGCTCAATGACTCTAGCATGCCTAAGAGGGCGCGCCATAACATCCGAGGTTGTTATGACGCAAGGCACAAGTTTACTTTGCCATTGCTAACAATAATTCATTAAATTTCTTAATGAACGTAGCAGGATCTTCAAGTTGACCACCTTCAGCTAAAATAGCTTGATCTAGCAAAACAGCACTTAAGTCATTGAAGTGCTCAGAATCAGCCTCGGCTTTCAACCTTTGAATCAGAATATGATTCGGATTAAGCTCTAAAATCGGCTTTGAAGCCACATTTTGCCCAGCTGACTTTAATAAACGCTCCATTTGACTTGTCATAGCAGATTCATCTGCAACGATACAAGAAGGACTTAAGGTTAAACGCTCGCTCAACTTAACTTCTTGCACTTTATCGCCTAGCGTCTCTTTCATTTTTTTCAAAAGATTTTCAAACTCTTGCTCTTGTTGCTTTAAAGTTTCTTTTGAAACATCATCTTTAGAGTCATCTTTTTTAGAAAAAGCTAAATCATCAAGATTTCCTTTAGCCACTGATTGCAAAGATTTACCAGTATACTCGGTTAAATGGCTCATTAACCATTCGTCAATTCTATCTTTTAACAATAAGACTTCAATGCCTTTTTTGCGGAAGATTTCAAGATGTGGGCTATTTTTAGCAGCATTAAAGGTATCAGCAGCGACATAATAGATTTTATCTTGCCCTTCTGGCATACGACTGATGTAATCATCTAGCGAGATATCTTGCTTTTCGTTATCCGTGAGTGTTGAAGAGAAGCGTAATAATTTAGCCACAGCTTCTTTATTCGCAAAATCTTCAGCTGGGCCTTCTTTCAGAGCCTGACCAAACTCATCCCAAAATAATTGATACTGATCGCTATCTGTTTTAGCTAAATCTTCAAGCATGCCTAAAGTACGCTTCACCATGGCTGAGCGAATGGAGTCAATAACTTTAGAGTTTTGTAAAATCTCTCTAGAAATATTCAAAGGCAAATCACTACTATCAATAATCCCACGAACAAACCGTAGATAGTGCGGTAAAAATTGCTCGACTTCATCCATAATAAATACACGTTGAACGTAAAGTTTTAAGCCACGTGATTTATTAGGTTGCCACAAATCATAAGGGGCACGCTTTGGAATATAAAGGAGCGAAGTATACTCTAATTTACCTTCTACCTTATTATGAGCCCAAGTCAAAGGATCTTCAAAATCATGAGCAATATGTTTATAGAACTCTTGATATTGCTCATCATCAATATTTGATTTTGGCAGCGTCCATAGAGCCGTTGCTTTATTAACAACTTCTTCTTCAGGGGTTGCATCGATCACTTCTTTACCGTCTTGCGAAGGCTCTTCAAACTTCTCCACAGCCATGTAAATTGGCAAAGAAATATGATCGGAATATTTTGTAATGATATGACGCAAACGCATCCCACTCAAAAGCTCCTCTTCACCAGCTTTTAAATGTAAAATAATATCTGTGCCTCGGCTAGCTTTATCTATGGTTTCAATGGAATAATCGCCTTCACCAGCTGATTCCCATTGCACACCTTGCGACCTATCAGCCCCAGCCCTTCTAGTTTGAACAACAACTTTATCTGCCACAATGAAGCCAGAATAAAAACCAACACCAAACTGACCAATGAGATTTCTATCTTTAGCTTCATCGCCCGTTAAGTTTTTAATAAATTCTTGTGTGCCTGATTTAGCGATAGTGCCTAGATTTGTGATGACTTCTTCTCGAGACATCCCGATGCCATTATCAGAAATTGTAATCGTGCGAGCTTCTTTATCAAAACTTAGTTTAATTCTCAGTTCAGAATCACCCTCAAAAAGGCTATCGTCCTTTACGCCTTCAAAACGAAGCTTATCTGTCGCATCAGAAGCATTAGAAATAAGCTCTCGCAAGAAAATTTCTTTATTTGAGTACAAAGCGTGTACCATCAAGTGTAAGAGTTGAGTCACTTCCGTTTGAAAGCCCAAAGTCTCTTTAGAAGCAGTTGCAGTCATTCGTCTTCCTCTATAAAAAATCTTGTCAATATAAAAGCTGCCGTTGTGAAAGTAATCCTCCACAGGGCCAATAGCTCATTTAATGTTCACAGGCATAATATAGGGGCGACTGATTGTTTTTCAAGCCCATATGAGCCAGGTTAACCAATTATTGTCTAGTGTTTACATCAAAAAAACACTTAACATGTTATACAGTAACCCAATCAATCCAACAGTTTTTAAGTGCGCTCACCCAATTTCACCCCAAAAAAGTAGAAATTTGGTTATAAATTTCAATAACTGGATAAAAAACCGGCTCTTTACGACTTCAAACCCATGAAAAAAGTTAGTTAGTTTGTTACCATGTATAAATGGTATTGATTATATGTACATGTAATTACACGCATGGGGTGAAACAATGTCGCAAGATGGACCAACTTATAATAAAGATAAATTCGTCAGTAGAGAAGATGAGGAATTGTTCGAAGAATTCAAAGTAATGTTAGGCAACATCAGCATGTTTTCTGATGAGGGTAGCACTCTGAAAGAAAACGCTGAACATTGGCTCCAGTATCTGGCAGAATTTGAGAATGATGAACAGTGGAGTCACGGAGATTGGTTGCCCGAAGCTGAAGGTCAAGGTTGGACAATGGATCTTATTGCTGATGACATTGTAAGTGCCAATGAACAATTTCTACTTGACGAGCCTGAGCAACTACGAGAATTAGGTAGAAAGGTCCGCGCCATTCATGCTGAAAAATTAGCCAGCCTTGCTTCTCAAACACAAAGAGAAATAACAGACACTGAAGTAGACGATCTCTTTGAATATAGTGATCCATTTGATGATCCTACCTCAGATGTGAGAACCAAGTCCTCTGCCACACCATATGGGTCCATAGCAGGTCTTGCCAAAGGCCAAGGAAAAGAACCAGAGCAAAACCAAGAACAAGATCTTGACTCATTTGACGCACTTGACGCAGATGTGGCTGAAATGCTTCGGGTGGCAAGCGAGCCATTAACTCCAGCAACAGAAGAGTCTACCCCCGCAGCTACAAGCTCGACCAACCCTACGACAGAAGAGCCTAGTCCTCCAGCTGCCTCTAGCACGACCTCACCTACGGCACCAAAACCAGTCGCTCCACCAACTGATGATGCAAAGAAGAGAGATAGCGCAGCCCTTGCTGACAAAGAAAATACCCCAGCCAATCAACAACAGCCACAAAAAAGACGTAAGACTATCCTCAGAGCTGCATTCAAAGGTTTACTAGGGGGACAAAGAGCAGCAAAAAAAGAGCAACATAGAGCAAGAGCTAATGCTAAATCAGCTCAAGATATGGCTTCAATACCAACCCCGAGCCCGAATGTAAAAACAATTGGAGAAAGAAACGAACTCTTAATCCCTGAAACTGAATCTATAGAGAGAAGAGCCATAGCACAAGTACTTTCTGGGTGGCGCCTTCCATCAAAGGGTAGTGATCAAGTTATTCTCACTCAAGCTAACGTAAGGCACATTGCCGCAGAGATGGCTAATCACTATTCACTGCATCCACAAAAAAAGAAAGAAGGCATGCCTCGTGAGCACAAAAATGAGCCTCATCTATTTATTGTAAATTTAACTGCCGTATTAAATGGGGTTAAAAAGGATGATAAGAAAACAGCCTTAGAGAATGCTCAAATACTTCTAGAGCAATTTTTGCTAACAAATGCTCACAATCCTCAACTAACTAACCTAGTCAAATATTTGAAAAACCCAGAGGATCCAAGTATTGCAGAGGCTCTCAGTCCCCCAGAGGATCCCAGTATTAAAGCGTACAAAGACTTAAAAGATATCGCCTTTACAATTTCCGGAAATTCACTCATTAAAATAGAGAATCAGCTACATAAGGTCGCAAAAAAGATTCTTATAGAGCAAACGCTAAGAGCAGAGAAACTTGCCATGCAAGATAAGGCTCCTCAAAGTAGTGCCATCGCTATGTATCAAATGGTAACTCAAGCTGTTGAAGGTTCACCAAAGGATAGAAGAGAGTTTATTGGTCAATTTGTACAAGATTTACGTAACTTTAATAGCCAATTATTGCTGAACATTCCACTTTCCGAATTTCAGAACTTGGCATGGGCCAAAGATAACAAAAATGAACTAGCTCCTAATCTTTTAGCTTACTCTAAAGCTTTTAATGATCTATCCTCTATGGTGACTGAAGATATTCTTTCAGCCAAAAATCAAAAGCACCAAGAACAAATTTATGCATTCTATATTGACGTAGCTTTTCATTGTTTAGAAACTGGTGATTTTAACTCGGTCACGGCCATCAGTGCATCTTTTGGGACTGCAGCCATAGGTCGTTTACTTCTAGATAATAACGGAGAGCCTCGCCCACTGCAGCAGTCATTAAGTAAAAAGCACCAAAAAAGACTTGCTAAGATCAAAGAGGTCACTAGCAGAGCCGAAGCATATAAAGCACCAAGAGTCGCCATTGCACAAGCAAAAGAAAAAGGAATCAATGTCATACCTTACTTGGGTATTTTACAATCTGATTTGACATTCAGTATTGAGGGCAATCCAGACCAACTAAAGCACACTAGTGGCCAAGAACTGCAAAATACAAATCGAGGAGCTCTAGTTGGTGCTATTCTAACTGATGTCGCTCAACAACAAGCAGCATTAGTGCAAGAATCTACAAAACCATCTGTCACCCCTGTCGGCTCTATAATCACTCAAGCTCATATGACTGATGATGCGCACTATAAAAGATCCCTAGCAGTTTACCCACGTGGAGAAGACGTCATTCCATTTGCAGATATAGATGAGGCAAGTGGCTTATCCTTTTTAGGCGATGAGCTAGAGAAGGCTAGAATAGCTGCATCACCTGCCGCACCAACGGACTCAGCAAGCTCTACAAGAGATCCAGCAGATTCTAATGAATTGTCATCATCCGGAAGTTCTGTAGACTCGACGGTTGATCCTGCTGCTTCTCCAACAGCTTCTTCTGATAGCCTAACGGCTTCCTCGGATGAAGGCCTAACTGCTTCTTCAGATATAGAGCCTGTAGTGGAATTAACAAAAAAAGAAAGATTAAGACAGAAAGTACTTATTGAAATAAAAGCAACCGAAAAAACTTTTATCGACAATATGGTTAAGCTAGGTAGTATTACTTCTGAACAAATAGAAGCCGCTTATGCTGCAATAAATATTGACACTAAAGATAAAAAAAACTACGCATCACAAGATTATGTCAATAATCTTATTCAAGCAGCAAAAGAGCTTGGCGAAGCTCATAAGCATGTACTAGAAGCCATGGAAGATCTTGAAACTGATCCAGAAAAAGCACTCCCTCTGATTGAAAAAGCCTTTAAAGGATGCGTTCAAGCTCATAAAAATTATTCAAGCATTCGGGACGAATCAGCCATTGTACCACCCACCGTCGATGTCCTCCTAGATGTGCAATTACGTTTCCAATCTTTTGATATTCTGCCAGCCCAAAGGGTAGCTAAGTATCCTCTTCTAGCAAGAGATTTGCTTGAGAATAGCGAAGCAGATACACCTCTGTTTGAAGCAGCACAATATTTTCTTGCTAATTCTAGCAAAATATTAGTTCAAAACCTACAAAGCATTGAAACAGATAGGGATATTACCAATTATCAAGAAAAATTTAACCGTTTCCTAGCCTCAAGCAAGAAAAAGACATCTGAGCTAGAGCCACTCATCAGAGTTTATATCGCCTCAAAAAATAAAGTAGAAAATAATCAGCCGTTGTCGAAATATGATCATGCCATTATAGATTTATTTGAAAAAAACAACACAATGCTCGCCTATTTAAGCAGGCTCGATAAATCTCGAGGTCTTAAAAGTTCCAGGCTTCTCAAGCTCAAAGCAGCGATTGCTGGTGAAAGAGAAGGCCCTCTTGTGGATCAACAGCTGCAAAGGCTTGATAAATTAGTGGCTTTAGCTAAAGAAAAAATCTCTCCTAAGGATCCAACATTAGGATCTTTTCAAGATTTTGAAGAGCTTGACTATGTCGCTGATGCGGACGAGGTTAGAGACACAACCACTGACACTTTGGCAGAAGCAGAAGAGCATGACTATGTCGCTGATGCGGAACAAGTCAGAGACACAACCACTGACAGTATGACTGTTGCTTTGGCTGAAGTAGAAGAGCTTGACTATGATTCTAATGACGCTGATGCCCAACCCAGCCCTGAAGTTTCTAATGACCAATATACCTTTGATAAATTTCTAAAATTAGCAGATATGCTCAATCAAAGCATGAGCCCAAGTAGTGCTTTTAACGCTTGGGCAATAGATCAAAACAGTGCAGAACTAAGAAATTTTAGTAAAGCATTATTAGATATCCTTCCAGCCAGGGATCTAGTACCTTTTCAAAACGCTATCAGGAATATGCAAGCTGGACAATTTAAAGACATTGAACGCTTCTTTAGTGAGAATCCAGAGATAGAGAAATTATACATAGATAATTTTAAACTGCTCAATGACACCAACACGGCTTTTCAAGCACATATGGCCCCTCAAAATGCACCGCGCAGTTCACCAGTAGAGGAGCCTCAAGGTGTTGTTACAGAGGCTCATACCATCGATGCAACACACGAAGTTGATGCTACCCCTAACCTTCAAGCGAAACACGAAAGACTTCCACCTAAAGAAATGGCAGATCAACTTCAACTCTTAGCGCTCGATACATTATCGAGGGCTAATCCTTCAGACTTGCAATCTAAAAATCAAGGAGAATTTGCAAATTACATTGATGATTGGAATAAAATTCTAGGCATGGTGCTAAGAGAAACGCTTGCTCAAGACAATAAAGAAGATTTGCAGGATCAATATACTTATTTTGTACAACTCATGGGAGAATGTTTAGAAAACAGAGACTATCAATCTGCAAGCGCTATTTATCTTGCGTTATCTAAAACAGATATTGAAAGGTTGTGTGCTCACAAAATTGAGACTAAAAAGCAATCTAGCCTAAAAGATAACAAAGGATTTTTAACTCTGAGTGACGAAGATAAAAAAACTCTCCTTAAAGCCGCAACATTATTTGATCCCCGATCCAATTTCTTAGTCTTAGGTAAGCAGCAGGTGGAAGACTTAAAAAATGGTCATGACTTTATACCTTATGCACCGAGAGCCCTAGCCATGCTAGACAAGGCACTTGAGGCAACTGGCCAACTTCAAGAAAATGCCATTGCTGAAAGTTTAGAGCCATTTGTAGTTATGACTGCAAGAGCTCGTGCTATAGCCAAAGAGAAAGCACCAACCTTTAATGTCCTAATGAAAAGTGGTGCTCAAGAAGAGAGGACGCTACCTCTATCTCATCTCATAGAAAGTTCTGCCTCCATTGCTCTCAATCACGGCTATAATCGAAGTGCAAACTACAATTATAGTCGAAGTCTCCAAATTCTACCAAGAGGAGCAACTGAGCCGTTTGAAAGCTTGCCAGAAAACTATACAGATATCATCATTGAAGAGCTTATTGCTCATGTGAGTGAGCCCAATCCAGAAATCCCATTAACAAAAAAAGAAGCGATACGATATTTGCGTGAAATGGCAGAGACACACGAACTAGCTAAACAATTTAGTGCGGCCAATACAGTTCAATTTAGTGATACCTCAGCAACACAAGATGGGCATGGCCGCTCGTTCGAAGATATGGAGGCAGATGCTGTCGCTAATAGACAAGCACTGGCAGCAGAGCAGCCTTTAGAGGCACCTCAGGCAACTCCACAACTAGATGCTCAAGCACTCCTAGAAAATCCTGATATGCAAACTGTTTTTATTGTGTTGTCACCTCTGGATAAGAGTAATCCTACCGAAGAGAAAAAGAGACAGTATGTGATGGATGCATTAGCTGGTAGTAAGCTTGATTCTAAATGTGAAGCGAACTCCAAAAACACACAAGCCATGAATTACTATTCAGATTATGAAGAAGCATATATCGATTGCGAATCTATTGTTGAGTCTGGCATTGGTACCAGTAAAAGCATGAAGGGTAGGCCTAAAGATTTTGTCATTGTTGCAGTCACTGTGCCTAAAGCGATCCTAACACCAGAACAAGGTGATCAAGAGCAAATAAATAGTCAAGAGCAAAGCCATGGCATCATTGAGCAAGCACTCTCAAAGCAAGTTGCAACACAGCCAGGACTCGTCACAATCAGAGCCATTGAAACGTTTGAATCAATCCAAGGCCGATTAGAAGGAAAAACAGAAAAGCAAAAGGATGAATTCTATCAGGCGCAAAATAGCATGGCATCACTGTCTGCAACCACTCGAATAGATATATCTGGAGGCCTAACCCAAGCAACCAAGACTCGGGGACTAAGTTTTATTAAGGCTGCTCAACTTATGTTGCAACATGGCGGCGCAGATCAAACCCCTATTTCCAGCCCTGCTATTGTTGCGATTAAGCGAGCTTGGGAGCAAGACGCTGGCCAACTTGAAGGCAAAGATCTCTTAGCCTTGGAAGCAACCCTTATCACTGAGCTTAATAAAAGATTATATGCCTCTGTGAAAACCGAAAAAGAAGTGAAAGAAGAGCTCGAAAATGCAGAGAATCATTTAAACTGGAAGCCAAGAGCACCATTGGAAACATCCTTTGAAAATCAAGGATTAACAACGACACGCACAGAAACTCCCATGACTTTGTTTAAGCCAGATCAAGAAGAGCAATGGCTCTCGATTTTAGATAAAGATAAGGCACCCGAGTGGTTTAAAGACTTAGTCGAATGGGAACAAGCCTATTTAAAACAAAAGGTTGAATCATGGGTAGCCCTCAACGATCCTAAGCCTAATATGGGACAATATTTTGGTAGCCTACCTTCAACCATTAGACGATATCCTGGTAGTGCCAATGGTTATGCAACAACGGTTACCTTTACACAAGAAGGCAAACCCGATCAAACCTTTACTAAACTACGATCCGGTATCATCATTCCAGAGAAAATTAAAGATCGGAAAGAAAAAACTCAAGCAACCAAAAATAATTTGGAGCAGTTTATTGCGCAAGCTATTCTAAACCAAATAGCAAAAAGAGATCCCAGTGATAAATCTGATTTAGATTTTCCTCTTTTATTGCAAACTTTATATTCACCTCCATTCCAGACATCGAAGCTAACAGAAGCTATTGTGCAGGAAGTTGTCGAAAGTTTGAGAGAAGAGCTAAGCACACAGCAAGGCGTCAAACAATTTGTAGATAGACTTGGTATCGATACTCAAGACATCGACATCAAAAAAATTGACTTACTTTATGCAAATCGTCCTGTCAACAAAGGACAAGCACCCTCTATTTTACGCAATAGAAACACCAGTCTAGGACGAGAAACTCGAGAAACAGCGCAGTTTTTAAACGCGCGCGTTGAACAATTATTGGCAGCTAATCCTAACGACCCAAACCTAGTTTTAGCCAATGCTGCCCTTGAGCGATATAACGAGCTATGTGAAACATTTAACTCTAGCTTGTCTACGATTGCCAATTTTTCCTTGAATCCCAAAACCAATCCTACCGCCGAGCTCGCTGCGCTCGAGCAAATCATCATGAATAAGATTGGTGGAGAGCGTGCTGGCACATGCTATAGCGGTAAAGATAGAGAAGAGGAAATTACTTGCCATGCTATAGCACAAATGCAATTTTACATGAAACATGGCGTATTTCCTCCTAAACATAGCTCTGAAGAGCCTGAAGCATCGATACGTCGTGAGTATCATGAGCTCGTAGCCCATCAATATTTAAGTGGTCATGGTATGGCGCTGGCTAATGAGAATGCTATTGGTTCACATGGTCTTAAAAGTGTCAAAGATGTCTTTGGTCAGGAAATCTGCAACGTCATTAGAGACGTTGCTAAAGACCAATACGGCATCGATCCAAAAGTTTTTGATCCTGTTCATGACGGCCAACAGATTGCAAAGCTTAACAAACCTAAAGCACCTATCAAAAAAGTTAGCTATTTTGCCAAGTTTAAAGGGTTTATACGTCGCAAATTAGGCATCGCACAGCCAACGGTTGCTCGAGAAGCGATTACAAATTCAACCGAGTTTGAAATTGAAATTATGAATGCTAAATCATTTGAGCAGCTTAAAGATGTCATGGAGCGCTACAAAGGTCCCTTTGAAACTTATGATGGTCAAGACATCAGTGAATTGAAAGAGCTCATGATGGAACGCATGAATTTAATCGCCAACAATGACACTCTTCTTTTACAGGCTGTTGATGAGCAGCACGGTCCGATCCAATCAGTTACAAGAAACTATGGGCTACAAGCAAAATTCTTTCAGCTTGCACATGCTAAAGTGCAAGAAATAAGGCTTACCCAACCACAAGTTGAGCAAGATTTGGCTAAGGCTATTAGCCATGCAAGATCGATGAGTGATTTAACCACAGCGCTATCTAACTACAGTGGGCCTATGCACTATTCAAATGGCACTGTGATGCCAAATGAGGCCAGAGAGCAAATGATTGAGCATCTGCGTATGCTTACCAACACCCCTGCGTGGATTTTAGATGTGACTAAAGATGAACCTGCAGGAGAATTTTTCTTAAAGAGCGCAACTCGCAATTATGGTATTCGTGACAAATTTTTAGAGATAGTTCAAAAGGATGCCGCAGTACTTCGCCAACAAAATTCTTCTATCCCAGATACCGCTTCACCATCTGATGTAGCTTCTGTTTCAGAGGCCCTGAGCGATATAGACTTACTATTAGAGCAAAAGGCAGAGTTAGATAAACAACTGGCAAATCACAAACTTGCATTTGATAACTTAGGAAGTCTTAGTGAGGACGCCACGCCTGCAGAGCGACAACTAGAAGTCGAGTGGCATGAAAAAAACAATTCGTTGATGAAACAACAAAGTGCTGTAAGTAAGCTTATTGAAGAAAAACAACGAAACATAGCATTAAGCTCGGATAGTCCAGACAATTCAAATGGATCCAACAAGCCTACTGTCAGAAAAGCTACTGGTAAAGGTTTCAAAGGAGTATTGTCTCGTCACCAAAATACCGCCTCTCCCGAGCCTAACCCCAACATGCAACCACCGAGAACTTCTAGGCCTAGGCGAAACAGTCATGCTATTACAAGTGGTTTTCAAGCTGAGACTCAAGAATCATTTTCAAGAGATAACCAACGTAAACGCGCCTTGAGTGAGCCTCCTAAAGTTGACAGCAAAAAGAAAAATAAACCTACTTGAGCCTTATCAACAGCTTAGCACTATCTAGTGAATATTGATTTGTGAAGCCAATGATGCCTTCCCTATATGTTTAGGGAAGAGGCTCAAATAGAAGCTCGCTTTCCTCTATGCGAGATGGCATTAATCATGTGTAAAAAACAACATCAAATCTGACACAATATGAACAAAACCCTACCCCACTTTACTGCCTAGGTAGCTGTCTTTTCTCTGCTTCTTGCGTTTGCTTTTCTGCGAGCTCTTTGAGTGTTGACACTGGTATTTCAAGACGGACTGACTCTTTGTCTCCAGATAAATCATGAAACGAAACAGTGACTGGATCGCTGCTAATATCATTAAACTCTATAGAAACTGGCTCCTTGAACATGGCTACTTGAGCATCCGTTAAATGAATATTCAAGAGCGTCGTATCCTCAGAAAGATGGCGATTAATGTATTCCCTCGCCAACTCTTGCTCATTTAAGCTAAGCTGCCATGATGGCGTTTTCTGCACAGCATTCTCCGGCACTATAAATGCGACATCTTCTCCCTTTCTTTTTTTCATAAAGCCTGAGACTAAACTTCTCTTTGATGATTTACGCTTTGCAAGCTCTTTGGGATCTCGAGCAGCTTGATGTGCCTGCTTTGTATCAGCGCTTAGTTTCTCTCCACCATGCGCATTTTTCAATGCCTCAATTTGATCACTACGAATTTTTACACTTGGCGCTGGAGCCTCAATACCAAGTCGATTACCAATGTTACGTGCAATTGATGACAATGAGTCTGTAAACCTATTAATCGCTCTCATGACGAAATTATTGCCTTTCAGTTTTTTCCCTAGATTATTAGCCACATCTTCTGAAAGTTTTGCAATTTGCTGGGCTGCCTGCAAGGTTATGATCCCATCATTTTGTTCTTTTATTAACGGAATCTGCTCATCTTCAATGCTCGTTAGTTGTGCATGTGCCTTTTGTAAAGCCTTCAACTGTTTTCCAGCCCTACTCCCTTCGCTTGGCATCCTTCTGGGAGGTTGGCCATCAGGTCGAACGACCGTACTATCATGATCTATTGGACACAAGTCTTTCATCGCTTTATCAATGGATTGCTTAAAAGTATCTATTGAATCCATAAATTCACTTCTAGCTCTATCTCGAGCATTTGTATGCTGCTGACTAGATCCTATAATGTAACTTGATTGAGTCATAGCCGCATAGACATTTCTTAATACAATCTTGGCCTCTTCATTCTCAATACCTTCAAACTGCTCAGGCTCTCTAAGCATTTGAGCAATATAATAGCTATTCTTTTCGAAATCTGTATCACTACTAAACCCAGACGTTTGCAGTTTTTTAATAAATGACTCAGTGATTGATTTCATGCATTTGTCAATATCTTTTTGCTTAGCTGCTATCGCTTCAACATACCTATCGATTTCTTCTAAGTCCCGCGGTGAAAGTTCTTCATGCTCTAAGACCGCATAATACTTGTCCATCAATCCATTCATATCTTGCATTAATTGCTCTAATTCAGCATTAACTGATTGATCCATATCTTGATGGTGAAAAACTTTGCCAAGCTCATCTAAAATTCTTTCTTTACTTTCCTTTGTCATTTCTCTATAGATACAAGTTGCATCATACTTTGCCTGTTGCTCAAGGTTTTCACATTGAACTAATTGCTCTTTGAGCCATGGCGGCACAATTGTAAAATCATGCTTAAAAGCTTCTTCAAATTCATGATGCATATCAAGAGCCAATCCGAAACCACATCGAGCAGACAACTCTAAGCAGAGCTCACGCTCTTCTGACGTTCTTGCATCTCGTTTAGAATAGGGGAGCTCCTTACCAATTAGAGTAAAAGCTTGCTCAACAAATTGAACAATGGCTACATCTTGACTAGTCTTAAGCTTTTCTAACTCAACAATTAACTCCTCCAATTCAGTTATACTATAGTCCGTACGAAGAAGCATGAGATTATCATCGTGGCCTACAATCATCGCTTTACGAAGTACGTTGTTATCTTTTAGTATTTTACGAATCTTATAGACACCTTCAAAAGATGCTACTTCCTTATAAAGCTTCTTAAATTGATTATCTAGACTGTCTTTATCACTGTATTCTCTCATCTCATCAAAAAACGACTGAGGAATATCTACATTTTTTTTAAATTTTATAACAAAACTACCACTCCATGAATCTTTGCTAACATCCAAATATGGCTTGGTACTATTCATAAAATCAAGCAAAGTCTGTTCATGCTTAGAAAGAATCCCTAAATCTGAACAAACTTTCAAAAGTGTATCATCTCTGCACATTTCGTTGAAACTTTGATAAGACAACACGCTTTTAAGTCTATAACTAAGATCTTCTTTCAAAGATGCCGCCATGCGTCGGACCTCATGACTATTAGCATTCGCTTCTAAATCACTCAATTGTTTTGCTAGCGCATAAATATTGGTATCTTCTGACCAAATTTCTAACTCACCTCTTAAGTTCGCACGCTCTACAACAGTGCCATACCCACTATTATTACCATCTTTGTAAAGTTCCAGTTGAAATCTTAGAATAGCAAGCTGAGCATCTTCATTACCTTCTTTTGCTCGAGCCTGCACCAAAGCTAAACAGTCCCATTTTTTAGGTATGGCTTCCGGGTCACGGATACTATATTGAGATATATCTTTAAGCTGCCTAATCGCTTCATCCAACAATTTATTTTCATTCTCTTCTTTTCGAAGAGCATAATACGCCTCTGGCTCATCATTGGCTATAGAGTAGTATTTATCTTTAACCACATCTAAAATGACTGGAAGAGCATGCCCAAACGGCGTTTCTTGGAATAATGCTCTATGCTCACATATATATTGTATTGCATGCACATTTTCATGTTCGACGGCTTGTTGCAAATATCTAAGTGCCATTGGATATATAGGATCTGCCGCTGCTAACTTTATAAACAACGACTTCACAGTGCTGTCTGGGTTCTCTCTTCTTAGTTGTTCTAATTTTTCAAAAGACGCATTCATTCTTTTGATGCCGGCTAAAGCAACAACTTCTCCATCTATCAAGCCCCTATATTCTTCTAACGAGACCTCATCTCTATTTAACCCAATTTCTCTTATGGATTCTTCAAAGATCTTATTAAAAATATCTTTAGTTTTATCGCCCCATGTGGGATCCCAGTTTTCATAAAGCTCTAGTGTTTTTCTTAAAAATAAATCTCTATGCTCTAGATTAACCAATGGCGCGACTTCAGCATGAGGCGCCTTGTAATGCTTACTCATCCACTGCTCAACAAACTCATAACATAATTTATTATCCTCATAATTACTTCTTAAGTTGTTTTTTTTAGTAAACTTATCCTCTAAAATTGTCTTAACCATACCATAATGACTATACGGCGTATCTCCGATATCAAATCTTTGATACGCTATTGTACTGATGATATCTTCCATGCGAATTGAGTCTAAATCAAAAGCTTGATCTTGAGGAGAGGCTCTTGCAACATCAGAGCTCTCTGGCGACTCTGTTAATGGCACATCGATGGCGGCAGAAGGATTTGTGTAATATTTTTCCATCCAAGCATCAACCAGGCCCTGCTCTCGGTCTAAGGCACCATCATCATCCATATCCGTATTATTCTTTTGACGAATCTTTTGCTTGACTATTCTCTCAACAACTTTCTTTTCGTCTTTCAGACTATTTAAAAGCATATTAAAAGAGCTATCACTCTTTATATCTTCTAGCTTTATATCATCACCCACTTCAAGCGCTTTGACTGTGGGCGCTTCAACAGCAACCTCTGCTTGTGGCATGTAGTATTTACTCATCCAAGCATTAACCAGGCCCAGCTCTCGCTTTACGGCATCAGCATCATCCATGTCCGTATTATTCTTTTGACGAATCTTTTGCTTGACTATTCTCTCAACAACTTTCT
>CAYGPI010000023.1:7059-12149 GCA_964351745.1 uncultured Francisellaceae bacterium | reverse complement strand
CACCCACTTCAAGCGCTTTGACTGTGGGCGCTTCAACAGCAACCTCTGCTTGTGGTGCCATGTCTGGCAATTTATACTTATTATCTTCAAGGTTTAAAGTCATGTATGGTCGAGAGTCTTGATACATATAAAAATATTCGTTGATAGCTTCCAATTTGAGCTCTTCGCTCAATTGAATGCCTGGCAACGCAAGCTCAACTTTTTCTTGTATCGCCTCTTTGGTAGCATTTTTCTTGAAAACATCCATTTGACTTTGCAACCCCACTAAAAGGGCTCTTTTTTCTTCAATGTTTTCTTTAAGTGCACTTTTTTGGTCTTCTGGTGTATCGGCAAATTGACTAACCATTCGCTCTAAACGATCCATCTCTTGCTCTATCTGATACCCTAGCTGTTGGGCAGCATGAGCATCTGCTTTGACAGCGCCTTCAACATTAATTTTTAGAAGTTGTTGATGTACGAAGGAATTAATTTCTTTCTTTGTCATATGTGGAAATAGAGTTTCTGCCTGTTTTGACAATAGCTCTATGGTTTTGCTTTGCGCAATTTTTTGAATAGCTGCTACTAAGTTATTCTTACGCTTGACGGCTTCTTTAAAAAGCACACCTTGCGCTTTTAGCTTGTTTAGTCTTTCTGGATCATTAGCTTCAATGCTGGCTATCGCTCTTTGTATCTGCGCTAGCTCTATAATGACTTGATCAAGCTCTTCTTTCTCTTGGCTTGCATCACTTTGAAGATTGTCTGTAACCTCTTCACGCACCAGCGCAAGCATTCTTTGAGTGGTCATTTGGCTAGTTTGTCTTACCAAATTTTGGTCTATTTTTCTATCTTTAAACTCAATGACGCTTTTGCCAAGCATATTTCTGGCTAGAGCCTTATAATCACTATTATTTTGAAAATAATGAGGCAAGTTGTCCTGAAGATATTGATTAAAATCCTCTTCCTTTTCTAAGATGAGCTTTCTGAAATTTTCAAGACTCATAAATGGTGCTTCAGAGTTATAATCCGCTTGTGAAACACTAATCATATTATAGGAAGATGTTAACTCTATTTGTTGCTGTAAGGTTAAGCCCTTAAACACCTCCAAAATGAAAGCATTAGCTTGTTTAGCATACAACTCGTTGAGATCGATATTCTCAATAATCGGTGGTTTAGAAATTGTATTGTAGACGGCCATATTGGCGATACGCCCAAGCGTACCTGGCCCACAAGAAGGATCATCATCGATTGAGTTTTCGGCTGTATATTGATTATCATTATGAGCTCTTCGAATATCAGCTAATTGCGCTATGAAATTGTTTAGTTCTCCTTGCTTACATTGCTCTTCCCAAGTTGAATTTTTCATCGATGGCGGTTTATCATCAAGACTTACTTGCATATCTGGATCAGAGGAAGCAAGCCACATATAAGCAAGCCATTCTCGCGGATTATCCCCTTCCCCTTGACGCGCGCCCTGGAAGTTACCTTCAAAGGTTACTCCTGTCGTACACCCTTCATGTAACATGCTGCCAAAGGAAGCTTGTGGGGGTGAGTCATCAAGCATAGCCCTAAGAGCTGATTTTAAATTTTTTACATCTAGAGAATCATTATCATTGTATTGCCTAAGCCCTTGATTTGAGCGACCGCTGTAATCAATGCCATTTGTGCCAAGCTCAGCGTTAAGTTTATTATTTAAATGAGCGATCGCTTCTCTTAAAACTTTGTCAACACCCCCTTTCTCACGAAACCTGTCACCATAATGAGCCTTAACCCTCTCAATCATTTCTTGCTTTTGACGCTGCTCTGCTTGATTGAGCATGGAAGATTCACTGTCTGTACGCTGATCTTGTGGCTGAATGCGTGCCAGTGCTCTTTGTATGTTGTCATCAAGTGTATCTACATTGTTATCTGCTAGATTGGTACGATCCCAATCCATATTCCCCCTCCACCAATCGCCTCTACCCCACATAGCAATACTCCTAAACTTGTACTCTCTATTATTTTGGAGCCTGTAGGTATCTTATTAGTTCATTAGTACCTCTTTTAATTTTAATGCGAGCGAATGCTCACCATCATGTTAGTATATTGATTTTAATAATAAAAATAGATTAAGGGCCAAATTAGCTATAAGAAAAGAGTTACTTTGGAAATGTTTCATCAATTTTAATAGTGATATGCACGCAATCAAGCAATTAGCTAACAGGTAAAGCCATTTTATTAGCGTATAAAGCAGGGAGGTTAAGGCAAGCTTGTGGTATTTTTAACAGTGTTTATAAAAGCCCTTGAACGTAGTATTTTTGGATAATTTGCTAATCTAGCGAAGCCACCAAAAAAACATGTTGGAGTCATGGATCATAGCCTAGGTTAGCCAGTTATTGATGTCATGACTTTATCACATTTCACTTCTTTCTAGCATCGCCCGAGATAGAGTACCCCCATCTAAATACTCAAGCTCGCCCCCAACAGGGATACCATGAGCTATTCTAGTTGCTTTGATATTAAAGTTTTTTACAAAATCTGAAATAAAATAAGCCGTCGCTTCTCCTTCTACGGTAGCATGAGTCGCTAAAACAACTTCTTTGATCGAAGAAGATTTTAAACGAGCTTGCAGCAGAGGGATCCCTATTTCTTCAGGGCCAACCCCATCAATGGGTGATAAATGGCCCGACAAAACAAAGTAGTAACCTCTAAACCCGCCAGCACTTTCTACAGCCAGAACATCGGCAGGGCTTTGCACAATGCAGAGCAAATGGCCTTGACGCTTTTGATCAATGCAAATACCGCATACTTCCATTTCACAAAGCATGCGACATTGCTTACATCGTCCAATTTTATCTAACCCTTCTTGAAGTTTCAAAGCTAAATGATGCCCGCCTTCTGGATCTCTTTCTAGCATATGAAAAACCATACGCTGTGCAGACTTTGGACCGACGCCAGGCAAAATTCTCAAGGCTTCAATGAGTTGTTGGATCAAAGGGCTAAATTGCAAGATTTTTTCCCTTAATTATCTTCTGATATTTTAAAATCCGCTGGTACCGCGTTACCACCGGCCATAGACATCATTTCTTGACGAACAGCCTCTTTCGCTTTATGCATGCCATTATTAACAGCTGCGACTATAAGTTCACGAATAACTTGTGGATCCTCTTTAAGGAACCCTTCTTTGAAATGAATATCTTTAAGCTCTAGTTGATAGTTAACACTGGCCTGAACCATATCACCACCAGCATAGCCTTCAACGATCTTATCTTTGTGCTTTTGCGCCATCTCTTGATAGACGCCTGATAAATTATCTTGTATTTGTTTTGCATTTTTCATGAAATTTTGCATCATAGACTGCAAGTTATTATCTTCCGACATTTTAAGATCTCCTACTTAGAATCTTCTTCGTTTAAAGTGACCCTTTCAACCACAGCATCAAAGGTTTGGATTAATTTTTGTGCATCTGTATCTTCACTTAAAATCTTCTCAGCTTTTGACTGACGAACTTCCTGCTTGATTTCAACTTGCCTTTGCGGACTTTGACCACCAACTTGGCCCGCTTGGATCACTAAATCAACTGGTTGTTTTAAGTGCTCTGATAAAGATTTTTCAATTTTACTTTTTCTATCTTCATTAAGACAAACGGATTGCCTTGCATCTAAAACAAGCTTAACTTTTGGTAGCTCCCATTGGCTTATCACACAATTTTGCACAAGCACTTTCGCCAACCCAACTAATTGTAGCTTAGAAGCAATCTGAGTCCAATCTGGCGCGCCTGTGGGTTGTTGTACGAATGCCTCTTGTTTCTTTGGCTCAGAAACTAGCGATACTTGCGCTTGCTTTGTTCTTGGTGCTGATGGTTTAGGCGTTGATGACGATGCCTCTCTTACCGGAGCTGGTGATGATTGTTGATTCAACGCCTGTTGCTTTGGCTGGCTTGGTAATGCCAACGAAGTCTCAAAGGGTCGAAAATGCATCAATCTTAAACAAGTCATCTCAAATCCAATTTTTGCATTGGGCGCAAAACTTATATCTTGCTTGCCCTTTAGTGCAATTTGGTAATATAGCTGAATTTGTTCGG
The DNA here is from genome assembly GCA_964351745.1 of uncultured Francisellaceae bacterium. GTDB lineage: Bacteria > Pseudomonadota > Gammaproteobacteria > Berkiellales > Berkiellaceae > CAYNJF01. Next base: position 8,110 of record CAYGPI010000023.1, on the reverse strand, counting down.
CTGTCTGCCCTCGATAAAGAGCTACAGCCTCTGCGCTTAACCCTGCAAAAGTCGTCATGACTTTCTCTTGCGAAGGCAAAGCTTGGCAAACTGCCCACGCATGAAAAGCTGCAAGCATGGCATCCATTAAAGATGAAAAATCAACACCGTAGGAAGCCATTGATTGAATCAGAGTCAGCACACTCTGATTGTCTTGTGCACAAATAGCTTTCAATAAATCAGGTAAGTGAGCTGCATAATGACAGCCAAGCATTTCCTCGACAGCCAGGCGGCGAACCTCGCCTTTTCCAACGCCTAAGGCTTGCTCTAAGAGGCTTAAAGCATCCCTTAATGATCCCTTTGCCGCTTGAGCTAATAATGATATCGCTTCAGGATCAAAAGCATGCTGCTGTGTCGTAAGGATATGGCTTAATTGCTCTTCTAAAGCCGTTTGTGTAATAGGACGTAATTGAAACTGTAAGCATCTCGATAAAACTGTTGCCGGCAATTTATTTGGATCCGTCGTCGCAAATAAAAAGATAACATGCTTAGGGGGCTCTTCTAAAGTTTTAAGAAGTGCATTAAAACTATGCCCTGAAAGCATATGTACTTCGTCGATAAGATAGATTTTATAGCGACCAATGGTGGGCGCGTAAACAACGTTATCAAGTAGCTCTCTAGTATCTTCTACCTTGGTACGAGACGCTGCATCCACCTCAATTAAATCTGGGTATCGACCTTCATCAACCCTAATACATGCATCACATTCACCACAAGGATTTGGGCTTACGCCTCGCTCGCAATTGAGACACTTTGCCAAAATTCGAGCAATCGTTGTTTTACCAACACCTCGAGTGCCTGAAAATAAATAAGCATGATGTAATCGATTCGTTTCTAGGGCGTGACTGAGTGCTGAGGTAATATGCGTTTGACCAACTAAAAGGTCAAAAGTATGTGGCCGCCATTTCCGAGCTAAAACCTGATAAGTCACAAAGCTTTCCTCGCATGCTAGCCAAAAAAAGGGTGGCAGCCTCGCCAGCCACACCCCGGCACACACATCCATCACTACCGC
>CAYGPI010000023.1:0-7049 GCA_964351745.1 uncultured Francisellaceae bacterium | reverse complement strand
GGGTTTGCGACTTCGCGTTGCGAGGGGACCGGCAAGGCCACCATAATACAAAGTTTGGCAATAATTTGCCAGTAGCGATGTTAACAAGTTCAGCTTAAATTGCCAAGTGGTTATTTTGTTAACTATCACCAGTTACAAGTTGGCTAGTTTGACAACTTCTATTTGTTAAATCATTGACCTTTTCATGTTTTAAACTCTGGATAAATCTTTAGTCTGGAGCAACTCTATAAGAGAAGGCTCGTGAGGCTGAACTTTAGATTTTTTAAAATGAAAGGATGCTGATATTTTCTTCATCAGCCCTTTTGCAAATAAAATAACAGCCAAAGGCATTAGCCATCGCCGAGTTGGTGCCTGACGATAATGCTTATAATAATAATTGATTAGTCCAAGACTATTCGCCAAATTTTGCTTTTTATTTTCATGCTTAGATTGAGAGTAAAGCCTTACAGGGCAATCAGCCATTTGATAAACGCCACCACCTTGTAAATGCATTTTCAAACAAAGGTCGAGGACTGCAGCTGATTTTAATTTTGGATCTAAGCCGCCATTTAACCAAAATTGACTGCGCTCAATCATGTAACAACCTTCGCTAACACAGCCTACATGGTAGACATGATTGCCTGCTTTTTCTTCATACGATGTCTTTAATTTTAGACCTAAAGCTTGCTGCAATGCTTCTTTGGGATCAAGAAGTCTTGACGAAGTCTTAGCGTTTAAGTTTTCAAGCTGTGCGCTAATGATATGCGACTTACTATTTTGACCAGCAAATCCTGATAATAACCGAAGCGTCGCATCTTTAGGCAACACAGCATGTTGCTCAACAAACAACAAATATCGACCAAAAGCTCTTTTAGCTGCTAAATTTTGCGCCTCAATTTTTGATAAATGCTTCTTGTTAAGAATCAGGCGAATGACGGGAAATTCCTGCGCGACTTTTTGCAGGCAATCGATAAGCTCTTGCGGCGCGCCTCTGTCAACAATCACGATTTCTCTTACGAGTTGTTGCGACAATAAAGAAGGCAGCGCTCTGAGAAAAGGGATCCCAGCACAATCAACCACTAAGATAACTGTTGCCCCATGCTGAAATTGCACCATAGGCTGCTCGTCGCCGGCTCTGGCAACAAGATTTGTCTTTTGGCTAAAATCAAAAATATCGGTCAAAATTTATTCATCCTTCCCTAATCATAAGGGAAGGTATTCTACCTACTTTTAGCAAAATTGGAAGCCTTATGATGACTATACACGCTTTGATCGGGGCGCCAGTTTAATAAATCTCTAGCTTTTTCAGCCTTAATAACAAGCGAGCCAGTCAACTTATCTATCATGCTTTTCTTCCCAAAAATTGACGCTACCATCCTTAAAAACCCTAAAGGGCAAGGGAATAAGCGAGATTTGAGCTGATAGCTATTGGCTAAAACCCTAACTAATTGCGGTGTACTAAAATCTCTATCTGCCACATTGAAAGTTTCACCTGCCGCTTTATCTTCTTCAACGCAAAGCTGAGTAAAGCTGCATAGATTTTTAACATGGATCAAACTTCTTTTGTTATCAATGGAGCTAAATGGCAGAGGAAGGCCCATAGATAATATTTTTAATAGTGCCTTGAGGTTACCCAAGCTTTTATCTAAACCATAAACCAGCGGCGCCCTTATAATGACAACTTCTAGGCCGTACTGCTTAGCATACTCTTTGACGAACTCTTCAGCGTCATATTTAGATCGCGCGTAGCTATCTTGCGGGCTCGGTACACTATTATCTTCAAGACTTGAATTAGGTGTTGATTCACCTAACACTTTGATACTGCTAAAGTAAATAAAGCGCTTCATGCCTGCCTTTCTCGCTGCGCGCATCATATTTTTTGTACCATTGACATTCACAGCCTGGTATTGCAATTCTTCTGCTTCATCAAGCTTATGCGCCAAACCAGCACAGTGGATCACGGTATCAACAGAGCATGAGAGACTAAAAGGACGTGTTATATCACCATAAACAACTGGCTCACCATAAAGCGCTAACCCAGATTTGCGCACGCCACTAAACACGTCAAAGTCTTGTGCCAAAAAGTGCTGGCATAACACTTGACCGATACCACCATTTGCCCCTGTGATTAATATTTTATGCGACATTTTTAACCTCTCTTGGACGACGAATAAACTGCTTCAGTCGATCCATACATTTGTGCCCGATGAAATAGGGCCATGATACGCTCAAATTGTTTTTAGAAAAAGAGCTCATGATAACTTTATTTTGCAGCCAAACACCTCGAAGACTTCGATTAGAGATGCCACCCAGCCTCATCGCAACAAGTAATTTTGGAATATATTGACTAGAAATTTGATGTTTTTCAAAAAACCGCATCATTAGCTCAACATCATTGCCTACAGGCAGCGATGTGTCGAACCCGCCTAGGTCTTGATAGATTGATTTTCTGATAAAAAGCGCCGTATGAGGTGGGTGCCAACCTCTAGCAAAGGCACCTGCTTGATATGGGCAAGATTGCCAATAGCGACGAATTTTCTTAATATCGACTGGATCGACATAAACCAAATCACCATAGACAGCATCCACACTCGAAAACTGCGCCATCACAGTCTTCAAAACATCTGAGTCTTTAAAGAAGTCATCGGCATGCAAAAAGCCTATCACATCGCCCGTTGCCAGCGTGATCCCCTCATTTAACGCATGATACATCCCTTTATCAGGTTTTGACATCAATGTAACGTTAGGGTGTAAATCGGCGAAAGCTTGAAGGATCTCTAGTGTTCCATCGGTTGAGGCACCATCTAGGATCAAGTGCTCAATATGCGGATAGGACTGCGAAGCAACCGATCTTAAAGCATGGGCTATGGTTGCTTGAGCATTTCGAACCACAGTGACTATCGTTATTTTCATCATGCAGCACCTTTCACTGAATCATAAATTTGTAACTGTTTCTTAGACAAATGCTCTTCTTCGAATTGGCCCGCAAACAAGATGGCTTGCTTTGATAGAGCGCTATAATTAAAAAGATCTAAAGTTAGAAGTGTCTGCTTTAGCTCTGAAGGAGAGCTTAAAACCCCGTTCACGCCATGCTCGATTAATTCAGAGCGTGTGCCTATATCAAAGCCAATGACAGGCGTTCCCACGGCCATCGCTTCAAGAATCACCAAACCAAAAGTTTCATAATATAAGCTGGGGTGAATACAAAACTTGGCTTGCGCTAACGCTTGATTCACATTGTCTTTTGACTGAGTCCCCATAAACACAATCGGCAAATGCTTATATTTTCTTTCTAGATCATCTCGAAGAGGACCGTCGCCAATAACCGTCAAAGATGGCGCTTTCTCACCTAAAGATTCCCAAACATCACATAGAAGACTAATGCCTTTGCCTTCCTCAAGGCGACCAACAAAGACAAACCCTCTTTTCTCGAAAGGTTTTATCGTTTTGATATCAATCGCATTAGGCTTTAAAAAGACCTTTTGAACAGGCAGGACATGCGACACTTGCTGGCGTTGATGCTCTGATAAGACAAGAAACCCATCGATGGCTTGCATGACTTTTTTGCGCTTATAGTAAGCAAAAGCTAGTCCTGCTAATAAACTTTGTATGATCGAGCCACGATAACATCCCCTCAAAATACCAGGCCACATCAATCGCTTTGATTGGCATTTTTTACAAATCTTCCCTTGATAAAAGAAGGTACCACTCAAACACCACCAACGATAATTGTGAAGCGTTTGAATAACCTTTGCTCCCGAGCGCTTAGCCGCTAAGAAAACCGAGGGTGTGACCAAGGGAAAGAAATTGTGTACATGAACCAGATCAACTTGATGTTGCTGGCAAAGTTGAGTCACTTTTTTGGCAAAAGCTCGATTAGACCAAATTTGGAAGGGTAACTTCCAAAGTTGGATATCATCATTAGATAGAGTTAAAGATAAAACATTCTGAACACCAAGTTTATGCTCTAAAGCCTTTTTTTCTCTTTCAAAAACAGCATCTTCCCCACCTTTTAAGTGTTTTTGATAGGCGTTATGGATTAAAAGTACTTTCATGACAACGCTTGCTCGTAAGCTAGAACTTGCTGGGCCTGGGTTAATTGAATCAGATCATCGGTCATTCGTGCGCAACAATTTTGATAGGTGTCCTCTTGCGCTATTTTATCAATAGCCTCAAGCATACTCGTTAACCTATCAGGAGAAAAAACTCTCCCAACTTGATATGTTTCAACAAGCTCCTTAGCCCCCACTCTATCTGACACTAAAACCGGTAACCCATGAAATAATGCCTCTTCGACCACTAATCCCCATGGCTCTTGCAATGAAGGTAAAATAAAAACATCATGCGATTGATAAAGGGTGTGAAGGTGCTCCTTAGGCACATGACCTAAGACATCCATATTTGACGCAGGCTCAATCTCGATAGGGCCAGAGCCTGCTAGCGTTAGCCTAAACTGCGGGCGCTGGCGAAATGCCTCTATCAGCCGATGAATATTTTTCTCAGGTGCAAGGCGCCCCACATACAAAAATCGCCCTTGAAAGTGGCGACCACTTTGACGAGATTTAGGATGCTCAAACAACCCAACACCTCTTGTCGTCAAGATTGTTTGCTCAAACGATAAATGCTTGACCAAGCTTTTTTGAGGCGCACCCGCAGCTAAGACGCATGTGATTCTTTTTAAGAATTGCTTTTTAACCCAAGCTTTAGCGCCCTTGACTGAGCTTTCAAAACCAGATTCCAAACATAAACAATTTTTAGATTTAGAGCTTGTATAGAGAGCTAGCCAAAACTCCGGATGCTCCCAGCCACCCACGATCAACTTTTTAAAATCCAGCTTCTTACCGGAGGTCAACAATCGTCGACAAGATTGCCATTTAGAGCGAGTCTCAAAATCACCATCGCTTAGAAAAGTTGTTTTGAAATCAAAACGATGACTTAAAAAATCGTCGGTTCGAATGAAAGATGAGCGCCCAAGAAAAATCACATGGATTTTAAATTTTTTAGATAATTGATTATATAAGTTAACCTTATAAAAACAAGGTAAATGAGTCACGATAACGAAATCAAGCATATCACCCTACTTTTTTTCAAAAACCAGCATAGGATACGCTCCCAATCGACCAAGCACTTTTGGAAACCACTCTTCTAGTTGATAAACGAAACGCAAAAGATATTTTCCAAATAGAAAGGAATGACAAAATTTTTGTAAAAAAGGAACATTAACACTACGCCAAGGCTTTAACTGAACTCGATAACGGCTTTTAATCTCAGAAAGAAACCACTGATAATCATGAGCATAGAAATAAATAGCAGGTCCAGTTTGACTTGATTTTTGCAACCACTTTTTGGCTCTGCCTAAAACTTTCCAAGGCAATAAGAAAATATTCATCAACCATGAACGTGGCCCCCAGCTATAGACCACAACCATTTTACAGTTAGGTTTTAAAACGCGATAAATCTCGGAGAATGCTTTTGCCTGCTGCTCTTTCGGAATATGGTAGATGGTATGCAACGACACAACACCATCCACAGCATTGAGCTCAAAGGGCAAACATGTCATATCACACAAGACATATAATCCTTTATCTTTGAGCTTAGCCTGAGCCTGCTTTAAACCTTGGATAGAAATATCAGCACAGATGCGGTATTGATAATCCTTCGAATAGCTCAAATAATCATCGTACTGAATAGGCCCTGAGGCGACATCTAGCAAGTACCGACCTGAAGGATTTAAATGTCGCTTGACTCGTTGATGACATCGACCAATGTATTCTCTAGATACAGGACGTAAATCTTCAGAATCGACAGCATCAACAAAGTGCTTGTTTTCTTTTTGCCAGCCAACTTCATTATAAAAATCTTGGAGCTGATTTTTAACATCATCCATCTCAATATTGAGCAGAGCTACATTCTCGCCTGGTCCAACTAAAACCAAATGAGGCAGCAAGCATAAAATCCCATCAATCACGGGATAGTAATATTCTTTGCCTTGAACCTTTAGGACTTCCACCAAGGTTTTAATGGCCCGCTTTCCATGGCAATGCATGATTTGGCCTTGATCAATTTTCTTATTAAGTTCTGACACTTCCTGATCAAATAATTTAACGAGTGGTAACCTAGAGATAGGGCAACATAAAATTGAAATAAAATCTTCCACAACAAATCCGTATTATCCATGCTGATTGAATGAGAGCCACAGAGAATGATTTTTAGGTGGATTACCAAATAATGAGCAACCGAAATGTAATTAAATACTTGAGGATTACACAGTAACGATGGCAACAAAACCTAAAACTCAGTCGCGATGACTATAGCATACCCCAAAGCAACGCCTAATATTATCCGCAAGACATGCCTGACTTGCGCTTGTTAACTAACCATAGAAGGGAATAGGGATCTAATGTTGCAATACAGAATATCCCATTCTAAAATACCAACTTAGCTGGAAGCTCAACCACATATAGGTATCAAATGAATGAAGAAACCCTTTTGCCTCTCGCTCCTCCTTCATTATGGTTGGTCTCTTCCCCGCTTGAAATCGCAGCTTCAAATTACATCAATCAGCAACTAATCTTCTTAGCTAATAAACTAAAGCGCTCAAACTTAGAGCCGTTAGCACTAGATAATCCGACCACATGGAAAAATCTGGCTTCATCAGGTCACAAACTTAAAATTTTAAAACTACAAAAGAAATGGCAAAAGCAAAGCCCTTATTCTGATTTAAGCACCTTAGATATTTTAACAATTGTTCAGCAACATCTTTTGCCGGTTGAGCAACAACTAGAAAGAGCTATCATCCAGACACAAGCGCAGCTAAATAGTTGGGCCTTAGGATTTATTCATCAAAAGCGCATCAAACTACTGCAGGCGATGCAGGGGAAACTTCTTGATCTAACCAATCTTAAACAAAGACTATTAAAAATAGTATTACATAGAGCTCAAGCAAGCCAAAAGCTCAATCTTGACAGACATTTGGATGACGATAGAATATTCATGCAACGCACTTTGGCTATTGATGCCAAAGATAAAACAAAATGGCCTTATTTTCATCCAAGAAATCAATTAAGCGA
>CAYGPI010000022.1:0-30413 GCA_964351745.1 uncultured Francisellaceae bacterium | reverse complement strand
CTTAAAACGTGAATCCATTTATATCGTGGTTTGCGCCATGCCTTTGCATCTTTGTGGATCCATTGCATGACAAAAAGAAGCGCAAAAAGATCTTGAAAAAAGATAATACTATTAACAGGCAAAGGCGTTGTTAAAGCTGAATCTGCACCGCCCGACAAATACCTAGCAATGCCATTCAAAGCTGCATAACAAGCAAAGGCTAGTAGCTTCCAAGAGGCACCTAACCAAGGGTTCTGTTTAATATGCTTTTCAGAGTTTATAACCCTTGATTCAATGTTGCTCGGCACAATTCACTTAACATCATTATAATTTATCCAGGTATTATATGAGTTGTTCCACATATTTAAAAGAATATTTCACGAAACTCATTGAAGAGAACTAACTTGTTCAACTACACTCATATTATATAGATATTTAGTTATCTTCCTTGTTATGGTGAATAAATGGACAGATTATGCTCTCGAAGCTGAAGGAACTTCTTATAACTTGGCTAACACATGAAGCCCCCTATGAAGGCATGCCTTTATGTGATTTTGAGCGTATTCGCTATGAAGTAAGACCCTGCGATGTCCTTCTCATAGAAGGCAGAAGTCGTGTCAGTGAAGTGATTAAGCAAGTGACTCAAAGCCCATGGACACACAGCTGCCTTTATATTGGGCGCCTTCATGATATTGACGATCTTGATCTTAGACAACTGGTTGCTGAGCATTTCCAAGGAGAGCCTAATGAGCAACTTGTGATTGAAGGCTTTTTAGGTAAAGGTACGATTGTCACAAGACTAGATTGCTACAGAAATGACCATATAAGGATTTGCAGACCTAGAGATTTAGCCAGAGATGATGCTCAGAAAGTTATTCAGTTTGCCACCCAGAAATTAGGGACTGACTACGATGTAAGGCAAATCTTTGATCTCATGCGGTTTATGATGCCTTGGAGCTTTCTTCCAAGACGGTGGCGCTCAACACTTTTTGAATCGACCCACAATAGTACCGCTCGCACAGTGTGCTCAAGCATGATCGCAGAAGGCTTCAGTAAAGTTAATTTCCCCATTTTACCCACCATAAGAAAACATGAAGAAACAGGTATAGAGCTTATCAAGAATAACCCAAGGCTTATTACCCCTAAAGACTTTGATTATTCCCCCTACTTTGACATTATCAAATATCCATTTTTAGTTTTTGGTGAGCGAGGTTTCTACCACGACCTCCCTTGGAGACAAGAACTAAAACCTATACCAAACGAGGAAGAGGTGGCTAGTGAAACCAAGGACAAAGCGGACAACCCTGATCAAGACAGCTCTTCCCTATCTAAGCCTGCAGCATTCTTAAAGTCGAATTATCCAAAAATTAAACTTCTATCTAAAGTCATCTTGCAAAAAGCTAAAGCGCTCCCTAACCATAAAACAGACAAATCGTTGTAAGCGCCATGAAAAACCAACCTGCCTATGATTATCAAGAAGCCTTTTCTCGAACTTTAGGTTGGATGACCCTAACTGAACAAAACTTACTTAAAACAAAGAAAATTGCCATCGCGGGCATGGGTGGCGTGGGTGGCCAACACTTATTAACCCTGGCACGACTCGGCCTTGAGAAGTTTAACATTGCTGATTTTGATACATTTGAGCTTGCAAATTTTAATCGTCAAGCTGGCGCCAGCATGCCTCATTTAGGTAAACCTAAGGCAAGCGTCATGGAGCAATTAACCCTTGATATTAATCCCTATGCACAGCTCCAAACCTTCCAAGACGGATTGCATCACAGAAACATGAATGAGTTTTTTGAGGGCGTAGATTTATTCATTGATGGCTTGGATTTTTTTGCGTTAGATATTAGATCTCAAGCAATGGCCTACTGCCACAGTCACAACATTCCAGCACTCACGGCAGCACCCTTGGGTTTTGGCACCTCGATTTTAATTTTTATGCCTCACGGAATGTCTTTTGAGCAATATTTCAGGCTAAACAATCAAGCGCCACTGGAGCAAGCGATACGATTTTTAATCGGGTTGGCCCCTGCAGGCCTGCACAGACATGCTCTCATAGACAGTCAATACTTAAACCTGTCTGAAAAAAGAGGCCCATCAACCCCTGTGGGATGCCAGTTAAGCGCCTCTTTAGTCGCAACCCAATGCTTAAAGATCCTTCTGCAACGTGGATCCATTGTTGCAGCACCTCAATCTTTTCAATTCGACGCCTATACTTATAAGGTAAAACTCACATCAAGACCATTTAGAGCATACAGTCCTATGCAAGGACTGCAGAGATATCTAGCTCGCAAGCATCTAAGTAAGGTAACAGGCAAATATGAATTATGATTTGGTTGATATTTTTAAAAAGCATTTTGATATTAAAATAGCGCGTACAAATGCTGATTTAGAAAAGATCTTCAAACTAAGATACGATGTCTTTTGTGCAGAGTTTCACTTCGAAGATGAAGCTAATTGCCCAAACCAATTAGAAACTGACAACTTTGATAACCAATCCGTTGAAGCCTTTTTAGTTCATGCTGTAGATGAATCCATCACTGGCTGTGTTCGTTTAATCTTACCAAGCAAACAGTTAGAGAAACTACCTTTTGAGCACTTCACTGAGCAAGACTTTTTGCCTACATCTACAACAAAGTTTGCTGAAGTTTCCCGCTTAACCGTGGCTAAAGATTTTAGACGAAGAAAATGGGATGGCCAGATCCCAAGCGGCGTTAGCTCTGATATATCACAGTTAGGAGAAATTGGGCGCAACTTCCCTTTGCCCGCCCTTAGCATGATTTTTTGCGGTGCTGCACTTTCCAGGATCCACCTGTTGGACTACACCTATGCTATGATGGAGCCAAGGTTGGCCTTTGCTATGTATCAATACGGCATCCACTTCGACCAAGTTGGAAAGTTGGTCAGTTACCATGGAGAGCGGGCATCTTACAGAGTTGATCCCATCAAACTATGGCAAACGATAGATCCAAATTTGAAGCCGTTGTTAAACTTTATTTATTTTAAAGTTAGCCAGGCTATGTATAAACCATTAAGTAAACAAAGAAAGAAAATTGGCTAATCTATTAAGTCACTTCAATGAACAATTTTTATCCTTCATTCAGTGGGCACTATTAACGTATTTAATACTTGTCGTTTTGTTTGCCGTTTTTTCTGACTATTCCATTTTTTTACCGCCTAAACCTACAACCTTTACAGAAACGGCAACGACTCACACAATCCAAGTCGGCGATCATGCTCATATCAAGGCTACTTATCTACCTGTTGAAGGATCTGAATATACACTGCTATACAGTCATGGCAACGCAGAAGATCTTGGGAGATTAGACGATCTATTTAAAATATACCAAGCCAAAGGGTTTTCAATTTTTGCATATGATTATCAAGGCTATGGCTTAAGTGATGGAAAACCATCACAAAGTCGTAGCTACAAAGATATAGAAGCGGCCTATCGGTATCTGAACGATAAGCTACACATCCCTCCCAAAAAGATAATAGCTTATGGGCGCTCGTTAGGAGGCGGTCCAACCGTCGAACTCGCAAGCAAATACCCAGTTGGCGGAGTCATTCTAGAAGCAACGTTTACTTCTGCTTATCGCGTTGTCACTCGCTACCCAGTGATCCCTTTTGATAAATACAAAAATTTATCGAAAATCAAAAAAATAAATTGCCCTTTATTGGTTATTCACGGCTCACAAGACTCAATCATTTCAGACTATCATGGTAAAAAATTATTTTCAAAAGCAAATGAGCCTAAATTTTACTATGAAATCAAAGGCGCAGATCACAATGATCTCATTCAAGTTGCCAAACAGGAATATTGGGATAAATTAAACGAGTTTATAAACTCATTAGCTATTCGATAATAAGAAACAACATTTTTTATATTTTTTTCCGCTCAAGCAAGGACAGGGATCATTGCGAGCAATTTTCTTGCTTTCTGCGGGCGTTGGTTTTTCTTGTTGATAGGGATGCTCTTGAACATAATACCAACGATTGCCTTCCTTCTTAAATTCAGATCGCTCATACAGACTTTGCGGCTCATGACCATCTAAATATTTCGCCACAAAACTAACATACCCTTTCTGGCCTTCAACCTCTGGTGCATCAAGGATTTCTAAGCCCTGCCAAGTTGCAGTTTGTGCCCATTGCGTCACATGCTTTTCATCAAACTGTTTCAGAACACGCCCTCGCATGGTCCCCTTAATGTAGCCAATATCAGCCCTTGTAAAGGCAGTATAACGAGAGCGCATCAATGCTTCAGGCGTTGCAGGAATGGCCTCATGAGCTAAATATGGCCCACAGCACTGGTCGTATGTTAATTGTGAGCAACAAGGACACTCAGACATGATCGTTCCTAATAGATTCAAAGAATGAAATTCTACTGCAAAATAGGGGCAGGCTCAATATCATGGCACTGCGACGCGTCAAAAAGTGAATATAATCCTCAAATAATGAAACGCTTATCAATAAATGGAGATCAAGATGCTAAACTTACAATTAAACAAACAAACTTACCAAATTGGGAATAATGCCAGTGCTTCATAAAATGCTCTTAACACTTATTCTCCTGCTTGCCACGACCGTGAGCTGGGCTGAGTGTTCTGGCCCTCACCAAGGTATCGCTTTATCGGCTCCTGAGCTTACAAGAATACTAAAAGACAATCCAAAGGCAAATCTTTGTAAGGTTAATTTAGACAACGTTAATCTGTCACAAATGAATTTACACGGGGTAAATCTCGAGCAAGCCTCCCTCACAGGGGTGCTCCTTCACGGCACTGATCTAAGTCGCGCTAATTTAGCCGGTGCAGATTTCAGTGGATCTCAGCTTAAAAAAACTTACTTTAGATGGGCGAATCTTGAGAGCGCAAAGTTCTCTGAAGCTACTCTCAAAGATGTTATTTTCTCTGATGCGAACCTACGCCATAGTCATTTCTCAAGAGCCAGACTCGCCCAAGTTAATTTTGATGATGCCGATCTTTCACACGCCAATTTTATCTTGGCTAGTGGTCACCATCTCAGTTTTAACTTTGCAAATTTAGGGCATGCTAACTTGACCTTAACACGATTTCCAAAAAGCCAATTCAAATCCGCAAAGGCTTTCCAAGCAAGGTTTAATGAGGCTCAACTTAGTCTCTCTAACTTTGACAGCAGCTATTTAAAAGAAGTGTCCTTCGATAAAGCAAACCTTTACAAGGTTAACTTTACAGATGCTGATTTGAGTGGTGCAGACTTCCAGTACGCCAATCTGTTACAGGTTAAGTATTACCCAAGTCTTGAGGGATTACCTGAGTTAAGCTTCCTCGCGACGAGTCTCAACTTTAATACAATCCTTTTTTATCGACCAGAGATTGGTGCACCTGCTTTTGGAGCTCTTCAAGCCGCCTATAAGCAAAATGGCGTGCGCTCTATGGAGCGTCTCACCACAAGTATGCTTAAAACGGCACAAATGCATGCCAACATTGACAAAGGTGGGCTATCAAAGATAGAGGGGCTTATCAGTTACGTACTTTTTTACTTAACCTGTGATTTTGGTTTAGCACCAGGTCGCCCACTGACTATCTTTGCTATGATGTGTCTATTCTTAACTTTTCCTTACTATTTATCTTTTGGGGCGCGCTCTCCACATTCTGGCATTGTCGTTAGTTGGCAAAGTCGGCGAGACCCAACTTATATGCTTGAGGCATCCTATCAACATTTTGTGAAAATACATGCCCATGATCCATGGATCTCACGTGTGATTAAAAGATATCAGCGCCTCTCCACGGCTTTATACTTTAGCATTCTAAGCAGCTTTAAGATTGGCTGGCAAGATTTTAATCTGGCTACATGGATTACTCTTGTACAAACCAAAGATTACAGCTTCACCGCTAAAGGATGGGTTAGATCTTTAGCGGGGCTCCAATCTATTATCAGTGCCTATTTGTTAGTGCTTTGGGCTCTTGCTTATTTTGGCAGACCTTTTGAGTGGTAGCTCATCACTTTAGGAAGGAGTCTATCTTAAACTACCCTAAATCAAAATCATCGTGCCCTGGTATCATTTCAGGCTCAGCATCGATGATATCAACCCCTAAATGTAGAACTCTCGTACCAGCATCACAATTAGGCCGTACATTCATTCCAATCACTATACCTGCTCTATTAGATAACACTTCTTCTTGGATTTGCCCAAAAACATCGTAAACTTTAGCGATGACTTGGCCCTTCTTCACATGGTCTGTCAACTTGGGCAGAACGTCAATCACGCCTCCTTTTTGAGAATGGATCCAATAGGAGCGATCACATATCGTAGCCTTAGTCACCATATCTTTGACTCGACCTTTAATCATTTTTAAATACTTTAAAGTATTTTTTATCCCGACTAAGGTCTCATCAATTAAAACATGTTGAAAAGCATTTGGATTACCAATCTCAATAGTAAGCGCGGGTATGCCCATTTCGTTGGCCCAAGATCTTAAGGTGCCTTCTTCATCATATTTTTTGACGATAATTTGAGGGTTTTGAAGATAGGCTAAAGTTCGGCATTCTTCATTATCTAAATCTGCTCTCAAGTACAAGCTGTTGACTCGGCCATGACTCGCAGTATGTAGATCTAACAAGTAATCAAATTTGCTAATAATCTTTTCTAAAAGGTAATGAGCATACAGCTGACTTGCCGATCCTTTTGATTTCCCTGGCATAATACGATTCAGATCAACATTATCTGAGAAGTGCCTTTGATTCATCAAGTAACCGGGAACATTGCAAATGGGTACCAAAACTAAATTACCTTTAAGTTTGGTTGGATCAATTTCCTTAATGAGCTTGAAAATAGTTGATATACCATTTAACTCATTGCCATGTATGGCAGCAGTGATACCTAGTGTTGGCCCCTTGTCGACCCCTCTTATCACTATCACTGGAACTGACCAAGGGACGCCCAAGGCACTATCTGACAAATCGATATAGAGGCGATGCACCTCGCCTTTGCTCAACGAGGATATTTTTAAAGATCCTCTTGATTTAATGATCGTGCTTGTCTTCATCATTGTCGTCCTAAACCAAAATTTCATCAACTAAAGATGCATCATCATCTAAAGATTGAAATAGTTTCATCCTAAATTGTCCTTTTTGCGTGATTAAGTTAGCCGCCATTTGGTCTATGGCAATAACCGTTAATACAGTTTGAATATAAGCTTCGATCAAATCATCGATGCCTATCCCCAATTTATTAAAATCAAGTTTATCCATGAGCAGCAAACGCGAGGTATCAGAATCCCATTGGTTGTCTGCTAATTTCATGGAGAGATTTGTTCCCAAGACTTGCCAACTGCTGGTGGTGAGTGTCGCCTCCAACGCTGTTCTAGCTCTTCTTGCATAAATAGCACAAGGCACAAGCCCCGTCGCAGAAGAAGAAACCATCATTCTTAAATCCGCAATAAAGATATCGCCCTTTTTGTTCGGTACCGTTCCAATATGATAGTACTTACCATGCGCACCATGAGAACTCCATTCATAATGCCCAATTAAACTTTGAACAATAAATTGTTCATAGGGATAATCTTGCGCCATGAAATCGTCTAGCTCTTCTTGGCTTGTTATCGTATAAACACCTTGACCTGCATTTAAATAGGGAACTTTAATCACTGCTTTACCACCTAGCTTTTCTATTTCTCGTGGTATATCAGCTTTAGAGACATCCTTGATGGTCTCAGGTACATTAATTTTCAAACCTGATCCAGCTAACGATGCGTTATAGGCTTCATAAGCTTTGTTTGCGACTAATTTATTACGCCCACCAGATAAGCAAACTAAGGTAGAGTTATATATAAAGGTCTGAAGTTTTATCGGAATGCGGTTCCAAGGTTTTTGAGTTACGTACCTAAAGGCTGCTCTGATTGGTATTTTTCCGCCGCCTATTTCATCAACATACATAATGCCATCATCAAAGCTCACAAATTGCTTTTCATCCATAAAATGCGGAATCAAGTAAACATCTTCTCCCGTGCAATCAGCCATCGTCGCTGCATAACCAGAAGCTTCCATATAATTTTTATCGTAGATAACTGCCAAAGCGCCTTTAGGCAGCCGCCTCTTCTTCAATAGTGGTAAAAAGGAGCCTTTGATTAAATGGCTATATCCTCTATATTCATTGGTATCACTGCGAGATGGCATTGATTTTTGCCCAGAAGGACAGGAGTTTGTTTCTAAAACAACCATTCTACGGGTGCCCATCTCAGTCACGACATAAAAGAGATCCGCCCCTCCCCAAAAAAAATGTTTAGGTTGGTAACTTAAGATACTTCTTAAAAAGTCGGCATCAACTTGTGGATGTAGGTGGGTGTATCTTTTAATGATTCTTTCTGGGCCTAAATCCATAAAATGGCCAACCATTTCATGGACTTGAGAATTCAAAGCTCTCGAATAAAAGTGTTTCTGCTCATCAAAGTTATCCGGCTTAATAATCTCAACGTACCGCTCCATTCTCATTCCTAATTAACATACCAAACATAATAATGTTCGAACTTTATCACATAATGCTTCATAAGAAAGCAGTAAAATAAAAAGGGTTAATAATTCGGTGCAGAGAAAATACCTTTTCAAATCATACTAAAAGGCCATCTCAAGAGCTCTCAAATTCACAGCATTATCATTTGATTAAAAGCGCTTTGAGTTTCAGGCAATCAGTAGTGGCCTAGATAATATAACCTGAAAAATGATGTGAACCTTACTTAGGTGTCCTTTTCCTCTCAATAGGATTAAGGTCTTCGTTTCTTAGCTTTGATGCCTTGCGCTGTTGTTATATGAATATCTCTAATGTCGAGCTTTTCTGGTTTGGATTTCAAGATAATAGCCTCATCTTCTTCACTAGGAACAATTACCACAGGGGATACTGTCATGATTATTTCACGCCCCTTTGATGTATCAATCATATCCCAGCAAGCTTTGGCGACACTTTGTTTATGAAATAGATTATCAGTTGTCTTATCTTGATGAACGACTGTGTAAGTTTTTCTTTTTTTATCACCCTTATTTTTAACTGAATGATCTTCAAGACTAAAGTCTGCCTCATCACTTAAAGCACCAGATATGCATGCTGAAATGCGTACGTGCTCAATCATTTCACATTGATTGACTAATTTAGCTAATACAACAGCACTTCCAGCTGCTGTCGGCCTTCTAATCGGACCTAAGTTTGCACTCCTTAGCGAACCATGTCCAAAAACATGAAGTTTAAATGGCGTCTGAAGTTGTTTGTTTCTGGTATTGATATCTTTGACTTCTGAGACACGACTCGTCACGATAATATTCTCATCTGGATGTTTCTTTATCATCACTCTGATACCAGAAAGCACTTCACGATCATTAATATCATCAGCACCGATAAGAATAACTCTATGAATAGGAGTTGCCTGATCAACTTTTTTTAATGGAATATCTACCAACTGAGGGTAAGCGATAGCCAGGTCAACTCTCAAGGCTTTGAGTTTTTCAGCTGTTTTATTGTTTTTAGTTTTGAGTGAGCGAGATCGACTAAGTAAATTTAACGCATCAAAAAGAATTTTAGCTTTTTCATAGCCAAGTTCGTCTAGGCAGACTCTGTCAATTGAAAAATATGGCTTAATAATGTCACAAAATATCCCCAGACTGACAGGATCAACCTGATATGAATTTGCTTTCATTTTTTGTAAGGAAATCAATACGTCTGAAAAATACTCAACAAGTTTTTGAACTTTAGGCAAATCATTAGACTTAAGTTTCCTTCCTGATATTTGTTTAGCATACTTGCAAGTCTTGAATTTATCTAAATACCTTTTGTTAATTTGAATTAATGAATCATTGGTAAGCTCGAGAAGCCTTTGATTTTTTGGGGCTTTAAATAGAATGTTCTCATCATATTTGCCTTCCAACGCCAAAACCTCTGAAACTTGAGGTTCAGGCATTTCAATAATTTTATTTGGATCAAACACTAGAGTGGCGCTATGGGCTTGTATCCCTTGCGCCAAATGGCTACGATAAAAAGCGTAGTTATTTGGATCAATATCAAGCAGTTCAATCATACAAGAAGTAATATCATCTGAATCTATACCCAATCTTTCAGCCAAAGTGACATAGTATTCCGTAAAATCATTATCTATCGGAGGTTCATTCCTAGGCAATTTCATTAAAGTTTCATCACTTTTAATAGCAGCAATCAGATCATCTGTTAATTGCTTCGCCTCTGCTTGTGTGGGCTCGTTACCCTTAATCTTTTCTTTATATTTAGCAAGTACCATCCACATTGAGATCAAGGCATAAATATAAGTCTTTTGTGCAATTGTCAATGATTCTGGCTCAATATCTAGCCCTTTAGCAATATCTTCAATTAAAACTCTATGTTCACTCATAAGATGACTCCTTTATCACAAGGAACTACACAGTTAATTAGGTTTAACAATATGGTCAACCAACTTGTTACGTTAGATCATAAATAATCTGATGTAAACCTGTATATATCACCTCGTGTACAATCACTCTTAAGCGTGAAGTAAGGAATGAAGAAAGAATGGAGAATGGACACCCAATTCTAAAAAAATTCAGTGTAGATAAGGTCAAGCCATGCTATCTACACCCATGCCAAAGCGTTAGACCTCAAGCAGCCATTAATAGTTACTTCAGGCTTAACGCAGACTTATATCTAGCCATCAACAATGCTTAAACTTTCTTTAGCTGGCGATGTTTCTTTTCATAAGAGGTTTTTGTCGACTCTTGTGGCTGCTCAGAAGCTTCACTAACCCGTCTTGCTGACTTCATGCCCGTTGAGAGTATAACGGCAGGAGGAAAAGGCTGATCTAAGCCGGACTTATCATCTGAAGGCTCAAAAAATGGAGAAATTATGTTGATTTTTTTTGCAACTTGAATTGGCTCTCTAACGCTTAGGAACAAAGGAACTAATTTTTTGATCGTATGAGCAAGCTCTTCTAAAGATGATGATAATTTGTGTTCATCAATAAAAGCCTTCACCTGCTCGTTAGAGGGCTTTGATTTTAATTGCTTGCTAAGGATGTATTGTGATGACACTAGGACAAATTGATCAACAAGAGATATCTTCACTTCTCTTTTTTGAAAATTATGAGATCTGACTGGCCCTAACCTTAGTATCATCAACAGCATTAAATTTATTAAAGCCATCCAAATCATTTTCCGCAATAAATTTGAGATAAACTTAACCGGTGGTCCCACGATATAATCTAGCATAAAGGGCTTCAATCGTGTCTAGGCTTTTTACTATTTTATCCCTATACTTTCTATCTGCTAACCAATTAACTAAGACTTTCTTCAAAAAGGAGTTATAAATTTATGGGCAAACAACCGTGCCCCCTGATAAGCCCAACACCAAAGGTAAAAATATAAGTTCAGAAGCATCAATCCCTTTCTGTGTGGGCTGCGTTGTTGCTCGATGTATGCTTTGATGACTTTTGGCAGTACGCCACCACAGCTGACAGCACAATAGCTGGGACTCCATAAATATCTTCCCCATAACATTTTTTATTATCACACCAATATTCGTTTCGAAGAAAATAGGCAGGTTTTAGTTTCAGCTTTCCAATGAAATTACAAACGCTATTTTAGGTGGAAAATTTATCATTAAGTGGACATGATTATCTTCACCATTAAACTCAAGTAGTTCACAGTCCATTGTGAAGAACTAAAAAATGAATATGACAAAGCGCCTAAAAGCGAAACAGGATCTGTTACAGGAAATGGTTAAGAAATGGCGCGAGAGCAAAAGTTAGACTTATTCGAGTCATATTGTCAACTGCATGGGGTCAATTTACCAATCAATTAGAGTATAAATGATAGGAGTGTGACAAGCTATTAGTCCCTGCTCACCGCATGACTCTTCCCAAGAATGTTTTCAACGTGGGCATACTGAGCATGCTGATATTAACGCAGCTCAAGTCATAAAAGAGAGATTTGTCACTGAGTTAAACTCAAGTACGTTAGTCTTACTGACAAAAACTGTAAGAAAGATAACATTAAAAGAATACATCTGCCAGAAAAGCGAAGAAAGTCTGTGCAGCCGACATAGGACCTAAGGCTTTGCCTAAAGGCTGTGGCAATGAAGCAGATACTTCTATGGCGAGCCTAGAAGCTAGTTCCTTTAGGGGCGAGAGTTTCACTAGCATTTAGGCGAATTTCAGATCGCTAAGCTATAATTTCGATATTGAATTTTGCAAATTATAGGAATATTTATGATTACTTACGTTTTACTATCAGGAAAGGTGCTTATTACTCCCTTTTATGATAGTCAACAACCTCTCTATGAATTAACAAATTTTTCTAAACATGCAATCACAGTAGATAAGATATACTACCCAACATCAGAGCACTATTTTCAAGCTCAAAAATTTAGAATACCTGTAGACAACAGGCTTGGATATTTAAGTGCTGTCAGTGGTCAAGGGAATACCCCCAAGGCCGCCTTAGACATTGCCACTAAATGGACCCAAAATTGGACGTCATCAGATTGGGCCAGCTGGAATCAGCGTAAAGAGTTGGTTATGGAGGATGGTCTTCGAGCCAAGCTCAAGCAACATCCTCAAATTTTACAACTTCTTCTTAGCACTCGAGATACCTGCCTTGTTGAAGATACCACCTCCCGAAATGAAAGAATTTGGGGCTGGGGAAATGATGGTAAGGGAGAAAACAAGCTTGGTAAACTATGGATGAAACTTCGGAATGAGGCTTTTATCAAAGTTGGAGAAAACCATCTCGTTGTTAATGTGCAAAACCTTTATCAAGCGGCACAAAACGAAAGAATACCTCTGGGGGTTAAACGAGATCTATTACAAACATGGCCTGAAGCTAAACCAGTTGTTCTTAAAAGTAATCCCCTTAACCAATCTGTGCCCTCTTTAGTTCAAGTTGCTTCAATGGCATTAAAGACAATAAAACCTGGGCAAAGTTATCAGGCCCAAACAAAAGGCCATTCTCTTAGTTATGGTGTGAGTAAAATTCATAAAACCTTCTATATACGAGGAAAAGGTAAAAACAACGTATATTATGATGTCTATGTCAAGAACGATAAGATATTCGAAAACCAGAAATTAGTTCATCAAAGCAACTGGGCAAATTGGGCACTTCCTATCGTTTGGCAGGATATGGGAAAGAGAAATTTAAGAAAAGGAACTAACGCAAAGATGCCCCCTAAAACTCTGCCTCCAGAGAGCCCGTCAACTTCATCATCCAAAGAGCATAAAAGTTGGCTTCAGAAACTGATTGATAAAATCAGAGGAAAATAATCTCTAAGCAAAAAGAAAGGACACCCACATTAAACGCCTACAGAGTTTGATGAACTTGGCCAAATCGCAAAAGATTTAGGCTTTACCAATGTGGCTCTGGTCCTATGGTGCGCTCATCCTACCTTGCTGATTTGCAAGCGAAAGGTGAGCATATCGGATAGAAACGTCAAAAAAATTTATGTATTTTGAAAGGTTATCTTTTTATCTATTAATCAATAAAAAGATCAAGCGAAGGCTTTGCGCCTTCGCTCTCAATACCCTTTTTTCAGTTGTACCCATACACCAAAATGGGGACCACCTTGCCTCACAGAGCTCAAATTTTCAAGCCTGATATTTTTTTCTAACATAAACTGATGAAAAAGCGATCTAGACCGTGTGCGAACGATAACCCGTAGCACCTTCGATGCTCCAAACGCAGTGGCAGTAACATCAAAACCTAGCCCCCATGACTCCACGCCACAAATCCACCCACGAGAACGAGGATAAATGCAACGTTCCAACTTATCTTTATTATTAACGATATCATAAATACTCTGGTACGATGCTTGCGCCCAGCATGCTGGAAAAAACCTCTGAGTGAAACCAACCACTTGACGCCACACCAATTCTCGCCTTTGTGAAGAGCCAGCCTCATCAAAGGCAGCATTATACTGCTCTAAAGCTTTAAGAAAATGATAGGGATTAAAAGATTGTTCTTTAAGAGATATCGCTGTAAATTTTTCTCTAAAATCATCTAAAGTCTTATGCAAAGAAATGTTGCTATCAAACTTCTTTTCTAGAGCTTTTTGCACGTCAACCACCGGCGCTTTAAGAACGACTTCAATCACTTCATTAAAATCAAAAGAGGCTTTTTCTTGAGCTTCAGCATGAGCTTTAATGCCATTTGAAAAAACATCCCTAAACTGCGACTCCATAATTGCTTGACCATTGTCAAGTTTGCTAAAATAAGACTTCATCATCTCGCCCATCTCTGCATCACCAGTACACAATGCGGCTTGAAAGCAAGTTAGCTTTTCTATGATTTTACCTGGATATGCCTGAGCGCTCCCCCTTGTGCTCAAGAGCAAAGTAGGGTTACAGTCTAGTATGTTTTTAGCAACGGCTTCATTCCCTTGCATGACGGCTTCTAATAAACGACTTGCACCACTTTTGTTTAAGTCATACTTTGTCCAATCTTGAGTCTGCTTGCAAGCTAATGAAAAGTAGACTAAGTCACAATGCTCAAGCCTTGGAAGCACAAAGTGATGAAAAGGGCCTTTTAAGGTGCGACATATCTGCTCAGCATAATTGCTGAACTGTTTAGATCGCTTGGGCAAAGCTTTTGCACATTCAAATTCAGGCCCTCTTTTCATTCACAAACACTCTCTTTTCTCACCATTAATTATTATGGAAATAATAACTTATCAAGCAAATTGATAATGCCGGGAAAAACCTTATTTTAGCTAACATCAGATAGTCCCTATTCTTTAGCCGACAAACTGTTCACTTTAAATCAATTTAAAGTAGTCTATTTGGGACAGTGCGAAAAGGTTAAAGCAATGGTCCGCGAAAAGCGTTTCTCGCCCCAAGTTCAGAGGCTACCTTTATCGTTGGTTGTTTTGGTAGACTCATACATCATGCATATGGAAGCGATATCAGCTTCTAGATTGAAATAAGAAAAATAAGAAAGAAATAAGAAAGGACACCCACATCAAACACCCAAACCCATTTGACACTTTGAATATGGCTCAGTATCTTTTGCACACGACTATCAACAAGTAAAAAAATGACTAAAGCGCGCCGTGATCAAGTTAACTTAAATTCAACGCCTTATTATCACGTAATGTGTCGTTGTGCTCGTAGGGCCTTTTTGTGTGGTTATGATAAGGAGACAGGCCGGGATTTATCTCATCGAAAGCAATGGATTATTAACAGGATGTATTATCTAACAAGCATTTTTGCTATAGATATTGCCGCTTATGCTGTAATGAGCAATCATTATCACCTTGTGCTTCATGTTGACAAACAAAGAATTGATACTTGGCATGACGAAGAGCTAATAAACAGAGTAAGCCTATTGTTTAAATACGAAGGCAAAAAATTAAGAGAATGCATGTTACTCAATCCTTCAGCGCCCAAGCTTACCGAAGCACTTAGCTTGTGGAGAATGAGGTTTTCAGATATTAGTTGGTTTATGCGATGCATGAATGAAACCATCGCGAAAAACTCTAATAAAGAAGATGAGTGTAAGGGGCGGTTTTGGGAAGGAAGATTTAAGTCCCAAGCGTTATTAGATGAAGGCTCTGTGCTCTGCGCAATGGCTTATGTTGATTTAAATCCGATTAGAGCATGTTTGAATCAAACTCTTGAAGAATCAGAGTTTACCTCTATCAAATTAAGGATTGATGCACTCAAAAAATCTAATCAAAGTCCATCGTTAGAGGTCAACCCCCAACCTATTCAGCTCATGAATTTAAAAACGGCGACACCTCATATACCTTGTATACCAATAATAGATTTCAAGCTTGAAGATTACTTACACCTTGTTGAGGAAACAGGCAAAATAGTTAGAGCTGACAAGCGAGGTGTTATTTCAAACTCTCTGCTACCCATTGTTACCAGGTTAAACTTAAACCTTGATGGTTGGCTCGATATGGCTGAAAAAATCGAGACCGAATTTGGTTATTGTGTAGGTCATGAGGATGCTGTCATGGGTTTTGCAGACTATTTAAGGCCACCAAAAGGGATTGTTGCCTCAAGAAAAAACTACCTACCTATCTCTCAAGCTGCGTGATCTCCTAATTATATAATATCAGCATGGTTGTCTTTCAATCATTGCAGCCTTGCATTTATCTCTTGTCATTTTCGAGCCTTCAAATCCCAGGAACTTGCCTACTATATCAAACGCCAGCTTAAAGGCTTTTAAAATGCATGGGGGCAGTTCTGGGTGTCCTTTTATATCGTAAAATGCATGGGGGCAGTTCTGGGTGTCCTTTTATATCGTCCTTATATAAGTTGTAAAACACTTGACAGTGAGTAATCACTCACTTATAGTGCTTGTAGGATTTCTCATATCACTTTAGTTATATTAGAATACCCCTGAATCTGAACCCTAGAAATAATCTGAATATATAAGGACATTTGTATGAAAGAACTAACTAACATTGAATCAAACTCAGTCTCTGGCGGCGTCATGAACACCATGTATGTTTCAAGTACTGATGTTTTTGTTGAAGGTGCTGTCACCGGTGGCATCATTGGCTTCTTTTTTAGCACCCTAGGTGGCTCAGCAACTCCATTTACAGACGCTGCAGTTTGGGCAGTTGGTGCAGGTCTATGCAACGTTATCCTTAAAGGCTAATCGTTAAACCAATACAATTTTAGGTAGTAGTAAGTCTTTTAAGCCAACGCACTAATTTGAGTAGCGCCCGCTCTAGTACTGATACATCCTAAAATAAAGCACACCGCCATAGGAGCCTAATTGGCTCCTTTTTTATTGTTAAATAGTAATAAAACTGGATTGAGTGCTACTACACTCATCTTCCTTCAAATGAGTGGTAATATACAACCCTACTGCAATCGGCTTGAAAGTAGATGTTTTGCATGAAAACATTAAAAAGATTGGTTGCTAACACAAAATTAGAAGTTAATTTTCTTAAAAGGTAATCTTTATGCGTGATGGAACAGCAACCCGTAAAAAATTAGAGCGTTGTGCTTTAAATTTATTTGTTCAAAAAGGGGTTATAGCAACGACTATTAAGGATATTGCAGGATCTGCAGAAGTCGCTGAAGGAACCATGTACAGACATTACCAAAGCAAAGAAGAGCTCGCGACTGAACTTTATATAAGAGCCTATAAAGATTTATCGGTTCTCCTAAAAGAAGCCCTAAATCAAGAATTGTCCCTAAAAGATAAGATTAAAAGACTATGTAACATTGTATGCAGTGCCTATGATGAAGATCCCATTACCTTCAACTATCTTCTAATAGCGCAACACCACCAATTACCTAAAATCAATCATGAAGATTACAGCTTTAATACCTTTTTATGCCAGATATTTCAACAAGCTATGGACGCAAACGAAATTCAAAATGAAGATCCTAATTACTACTCCGGAGTGCTACTTGGCATTCTTGTTCAAGCGGCAGCCCAAAGAAACTACAAACGTATGACATCGCCCCTTGCTCAAGATGCTGAGAAATTAACAAATACGTTGTATCAAGCACTATCTATCTAGGAATAAAAAAGCACGGCAGTTTTTAACTGCCGTGCTTCCTATAAGTTAAACCCAATCCAACTCAACAATACCTGCCTCTGGCAATAGGTCTGTCTGAGTAAAAACTGGCAAAGCCTCTCCAATTGGCAACATTTGACTTTCGAGCGCATTAATCACCCTATCACCAAGCTGCTCAAGATCTAGCTCTTTGGCCTCGTCGCTAAAGATATCTTGAGAAGATAACTTTAATACCCCAGATTTAGAGCTCATTGGAGGCTCAGGGAAATCAAAAGTGGTCGCTGTGACAAGATTGATAATAGCGCCATTATCAATAAGTAAATCAACGACATCACTATTACCTTCAGCTTTAGCAAACTCTAATGCAGTCTCACCTGCCTTATTAACCGTATCAAGGTTAGATCCCAAATTAATAAGCTTTTGCACAAAACTCAAATCTGGATTGCCCTGAACAGCATAATGTAAAGGTGTGTTACCAAGATAATCTACTGCTAAAATTGCGGCGCCATTGTCCATTAGCATATCAACAACCTCGTCACTGTGCGAAGCTGCAGCAATGTGCAATGGTTGCTGACCATCGTAAGTCGTTTGATTAACAAACAAACCTTTATCAATAAACAATTGACCAACGCCAGCATGTCCAAAAAGAGCAGCATAATGGAGACCCGTCATACCATTTTCACCGACTGTTCCGGCTGACGAATGCTCCAACTCCGCACTTACTCTAGCTTCATCCCCGATAATGGCCGCAACAATTAAGTCACTTAGATCTTCAGAAACAGCACCATTGCTTAGCAGCAAAGCAAATAGCTCATGGTTACCTTCAGCTTGCACCAAGTCTAAAGGTGTTTCACCCGCATTATTGGCACTGTTTAAGTTAGCCCCAGCATCTATAATTTTTTGTACAAAAGCCGTGCTTGGATTATTCATAACAGCATAATGCAAAGGAGTATTGCCAAGATAATCTACACCCAAGATTGCTGCCCCGTTAGCAAGTAGCATATCAACCATTTCACCCTGATGCGCCATAGCAGCAATATGCAACGACTGCTCACCAGAATAATTTGTCCTATTGACAAACAGGCCTTTATCTACAAATAACTGGCCAATTTCAGGATACCCATAAAGCGCGGCATAATGTAAGCCTGTCATTCCATTAGGCCCGGTCGAACCAACCCAGGAGTTATCAAGCGCTGCCTCAACCCCATCAATATCGCCGATAATGACAGCAGTGATTAATGAGCTAAATGTCTCAGAAACAGCCCCATGACTCAAAAGAAGTGCGATTAGTTCATGGTTACCTTGATCTTCAATTAAGTTTAAAGCGGTCTCTCCTGCTTTGTTCTTTGAATTCAAGTTTGAACCATGATCGATAATCTTTTGCACAAAATCTAAGCTTGGATTATTTTGAACAGCATAATGTAATGGCGTGTTGCCTAAGTAATCAACAGCCAAAATAGCAGCGCCATGCTCCATAAGGAAGTCAACCATTGAGCTGCTTTGTAACATAGATGCAAGATGCAAAGATTGCTTGCCGTCATGAGTCGTTGTGTTAACAAAAACACCTTTATCTAAAAATAACTGGGCAATCTCTGGTTGATTAAAAATAGTACTATAATGCACGCCTGTCAGTCCTAGCGGCCCTGTTGCGCCAGGCCAAGTACGGTTCAGTAGTGAAGAAACATCATCAATATTTCCATCTACAACCGCCTGTAGTAGATTAGTGAGATTTTCCGGCTGCGCTCCATTGGACAATAACAACGTATAAATTTCACTATTTGATTCGTTAACAGATGTTTGCAAAGGTGAATTCCCTGCAAGATTTTTCCCGTTTAAATCTGAGCCCAAATCAATCATTTTTTGAACAAACTCAGATGTGGGATTGTTTTGTATAGAATAGTGTAAGGGCGTATTCCCTAAGTAATCCACAGCTCTAATTGCAGCGCCGTTTTCAATAAGCATATCCACCATAGTATCTTGATGGTACATAGCCGCGATATGTAAAGATTGCTGGCCATCATAGTTTGTTCTGTTAACAAATAGACCTTTATCAATAAAAAGCTGTCCAATTTCAGGATAACCATATTGGGCAGCGTAATGAAGCCCAGTCATCCCATTTTCTCCAACAGCACCATACCAGGTTTTATTTAATTCAGTTTGAACTCTATATATATTTCCACTTATCACAGCTTCAATGAGTGCGTTTGCCATAATCTTTCCCTCTATTGTCGATTGACACAAGACGCGTTGCATTTTTCTTAATGCGACTACAAGATTAAACTTTATTTTATGAAAATAACAGAGCCAAAATAAATCAAAACTATGAAATTTACCTTGTATTAACGATAAAATGAGATATTCTATTAAAATACGACAGGGATTAATCGATATAAAATGACAATAAGTTAAGCAACGTTACAATAGTCGAGTAACCATTTAATTACCCATAAAAAAAGAGCCTGTAAAAAGGCTCTTAAATTTTAAATGGTTAGGCGGCTATGTTTGTTATTGCACAACTGCCCTTTTCGGCATATAGCTCGCCGTTTTTTCAACCACTTGATTATAATAAGCTGGCACTTCTCTAGCCCTGAATAAAACCGCTTCCCCACATGAGATTGCGGTATTAACACTATAGATAGAAGCTTTGAAAAGTGAAGGGGCTGCTATTGTAAAAGCAAAAGGAAAAACGGCAGCGCCTATCTTTTCAGAAATTGTTATTGGGTTGTCTTGATCATGGATTGCAACCAAACCAATGGCTGAGGCAGCTAAACTTGCAGTTAATAGAGGCCGAGCAATAGCTGACTTATATATATTCGTTATACCACGAACTATTGCATTATCAACTAGCATCTCTTTTATTCGCTCAAACATGGTTAAACCTATCAAAAAATTTGTATTGTGAGAATGTTAACTTTATTTAGAAAGCGTACAAGTTAAAATGGACGAACGGCCGAATACACAATACGAATGGCTTTACACAGCTTTTTAAAGCAAAAAAAATCCCGAAAAACGGGATTTTTTCCAGCTTAGAATTCAAGTTCATCTAATCTTTGCGAAGGACTCATTAATCTCTCTAAGGCGGCCTTTGTCTTGAACCTCGTAACCTTTACGGCTCTTAGCTTTTCTCGCCATAGTCAAATGATGATCAGCTGCCTCTTTATGACCAGATTCCGCCAAAAAATCACCATAGTAATAGTTGGAGTCTCTCCCTCTGGGATCCATTTGAATGCCAGACAAGAAATGACGCTCTGCTAATTTCTTATCTCCAAAAGCAATTGGCCAACCGGGTAACCTAGCATACAAAGCGCCAATAACTGAGTGAGCCAATCCTTTTTCAACAGTTTGATCTAAAGCAATTGATTTTTCCAAATGAGCTTTAGCGGCCTTTGCATATTTTAGCGCACCCATTCCCCCTTTCACACT
This sequence comes from uncultured Francisellaceae bacterium, assembly GCA_964351745.1. Lineage (GTDB taxonomy): Bacteria > Pseudomonadota > Gammaproteobacteria > Berkiellales > Berkiellaceae > CAYNJF01. Next base: position 9,529 of record CAYGPI010000022.1, on the reverse strand, counting down.
AGCATATGTAGCATTAATTGTGCCGAGCCATAAGTGTGCAGCAGCGCTATTTGGGTTTTTTTGGACGAGTTGTTCACCCCTCTGGATTAAACTCATGAACACATCATCTTGCTGCTTTCTTGGTGTCTCATATTTTGCAACGGCCCAATCTTGCCTCAAGTCAGTAATCGAGTTATCCAACGGCGCACTAGAAACTTTTGTGCTTAGCAAAATCAATATAAATGCCAAAGAGCTTGCGAGCCACATTGGAAGCATACGACTGGGTTGATTCATAGAATTCTCCATTTTAAAGAGCTAGTTGATAAATTATATTGATACTCTACTGCAGCGAAGCTCTAATTCCAATACTATATGTATATGCTCCACATAAAATAATTAAGTAATCGTTATGGCTAATAGAAAATACATATTTGATTTTGACAGCACATTCATTCAAACCGAAGGGTTTGATGAGCTACTGAAATTTATAGCTAACAAAAATCCTGAACATCAAGGATTGCTTGAAGACATCACTCAAGAAACAGATCGCAGCATGAATGGCCAACATAGCTTTCGAGAAAGTTTAGAGCATAGGCTTCGAGCCTTCCCATTACACAAAGACCAAATTGAAGAAGTGGCTCTTCAACTTAAAGAGCAAGTCTCTAGTTCCTTTCTGCGAAATCAATCCTTTTTTAAAGAGCACAAAGACGATATTTATATTGTTTCTGGCGGATTTATTGAGTTTATCTGGCCTATTGCTAAAATGTTCAACTTGCATTATGACCATGTTTTTGCGAATCAATTTCTATATGATTTTAATGGATATGTTCATGATTTTGACCGAGCCAATCCTCTATCGCAGGATAAGGGTAAAGTGATACTTCTTCAACAACTCAAGTTGCCAGGGGATATTGTCGTCATTGGGGATGGATACAATGACTACGAAATGAAGGAAGCTGGACTTGTCTCTACCTTCTTTGCTTATACTGAGAATGTTATTCGAGACAATGTTTGCAAAGTTGCAGATGGTGTTTTCAGCGATTTAGAAGGTGTCTTTTTAGCCTGTGGAATTGAAACAAGCTCCCCACCTCCCATAAAAAAAGCTTTATTACTAGAAAATATTCATCCTTTTGTCGAAGCGCATTTCAAAAGCCATGGTTTTGAGGTCGAGAGTCACGCTGGCTCTTTGGGTATAGCAGATCTTAAAAGGTCGCTTCAAGATATATCAATCCTAGGGATCCGCTCAAAAACTCAAATCAACAAAGAGCTGATCGAGTGCGCCCCAAAATTAGAGGCGATTGGCGCTTTTTGCATTGGAACAAATCATATTGATCTCACAGCAAGCCTTGAAAAAGGGATTGGCGTTTTTAATGCCCCATTTAGCAACACACGCAGCGTTGTCGAGTTAGCTCTAGGCGAAATCATTATGTTGCTAAGACGAATAGCAGAAAGAAACGACGATCTTCATCGAGGCCAATGGAAAAAGAGTGCGGCGCAAAGTTATGAGGCAAGAGGCAAAACGCTGGGGATTATTGGCTATGGCAATATAGGTTCGCAATTAAGTATTCTAGCCGAAAGCTTAGGCATGCATGTTCTTTTTTATGACTTAGAAGAAAAGCTTCCTCTTGGGAATGCCAAATCTTGTATCCAAATGACAGATTTATTAAAGCAATCGGACATTGTCACTCTCCACGTCGACGGCAGAGCTTCGAATCATCATCTCATCGATGCAGCCATGATGAGCCAGATGAAAGATCAAAGCTACCTCTTAAATTTAAGCAGAGGCCATGTGGTTGATCTTGATGCTTTAAAAGTCATGCTTGATAATAAAAAGATTGCAGGTGCCGCTTTAGATGTCTACCCTAGTGAGCCTCAAACAAACAACGATACATTTCATAGTCCACTCCAAGAATACCCTCAAGTCATTTTAACACCTCACATTGGTGGAAGTACGAAAGAAGCCCAATTTAACATAGGTCAATTTGTGGCTCATCGACTTCAAGAGTTTAGTCAGCTTGGTGCAACTGTCAATTGTGTGAATTTACCACAATTGCAACTCCCTGCCATCCAAGGATCAAATCGAATTATTCATACACATAGAAATGTTCCAGGGATCCTTGCGAAAATTAATAGTCTGTTTGCAGCCCATAACATTAATATTGTTGGCCAATATCTCAAAACGAATGAAAGCATCGGTTATGTTATTACAGATATTAGTGAGCCAGGTGATCATGAATTGATACAAAGGCTAAGAGATATCGAGCAGAGTATTTGTATCAGAGTTTTATATTAAACAAGGTGCTCCACCATGATGGTGGAGCACCTTTAGGCAACCGGTGCAAGTCTTTTAGCTTGCACTAAAGCTTGATTCATATCTTCGCGTGGAGTAGAAGAGTTTTGATGAGCATGATATCTCTGTAAGATAGGTAAGCTTGAGAATACTTTGCTCTTCTCCAAGGAATCGTTGCACTTAATATTAGCGTCCCTAAGAAAGGAGCCAATGTAACTTTGAATGTCTATTTCACGCATGATACCTGCTAAATACATCGGTGATATATTTTTAAAGATTAAGCCATTCACCTCTACTGAAGACGCACACAATTTTGGATCTGCCTGATGTGCTAACAAATACTTGACTGAGGATAAATGTTTATGACGCACAGCCATAAACAAAGGAGTCTCATGGCAAGAAGTTTTAATATTAACATTTGCATGATGATCAATCAGAGCCCTAAGAGCGTCATCTTGGCCTAAAAGAGCAGCATAGTGCAAAAAACCCCAGCCAGGCCCAAAACGAAAGTCGTTGACTGTTTTAAGATCAAGCTTGTCAAGCAACTTTTGAAGATGAGCTATATCCCCATGGGCAATAGCTTTAACAACTTTTGTTGTCACAGTATCAAAAATCAAGCCCCAAAAATCAAAGTGATGGGCATATTGCGCTACCATATTAGTCTCCAATCATCCATGATTGCACCTTGATTTTAAACCAATCTCAATCAGACTTCATCGGATATAAAGTCCATCATCCGTGTCAGAGATTGTCTAGTGTCGGATGCTCTACATCCGCTCTGTAGTTTTTAAACCTAGTATTGATAAACCTTTAGCTAGTACTTGAGCTGTTAAATCACAGAGCTTGAGTCGCTCATTCTGCTCACTAATCCCTTCCACTCGACAATCTCTAAAAAAAGCATTAAATTTTTCTGCAAGCTCGTAGAGGTAATCACTTAAGCGATTAGGCATCAAATCGACAGATACAGATTCCAATGTTTCAAACCACTGGCATAAATGTAATCCAAGATGAATTTCACTAGGCTCTTTCAATTCTATTTTGCTTTGGGTCAGTAGATTCTCTGAATTTTTAATTTTTCTCTTAATACCAAAAATTCTGACATATGAATAAAGCAAAAATGCAGCCGTGTTGCCTTCAAACTTTAGCATTCGTTCATAACTAAACATGTAGTCATTTGTTCGATTACACGATAGATCGGCATATTTAACAGCACCAATACCCATGACTTGCGCTAAGTCTTTAAGCTCATCATCAGATAGGCTTTCATCTCTGTCCGTCATACGCAAACGAAGCATGGCTTCTGCTTTATCAACAGCCGTGTTTAGCAAATCAATAAGTTTTTCGGTCTCTCCAGATCTAGTCTTAAATTTCTTACCATCAGGACCTAATACCAAGCCAAAAGGCACATGCTCACATGTCGTGCGGGCTGAATCATAAAACTTAGCTTTTTTAGCGACGTCAAATAACATCGCAAAATGGGTTGCCTGCCCTCCATCTGTGACATATATCAAGCGCTCACCATGCTCTTCATTGGCTCTTTGCCTAATCGCCGCTAAATCTGTTGTCGCATAGTTATACCCACCATCAGACTTTTGGATCATAAACGGCAGCCTTTCACCATCTCGATTTGTGTAACCTTCTGGGAATACACATTTTGCGCCATCAGATACTTCAACCATCCCTTGCTCTTCCAATGCCATAACCACATCCGGTAATGTCTGGTTGTAGAAGGACTCGCCTCTATCCAGAATCTTGACATCTAAGCACTGATAGATAGTTCTGTATGCTCTTTCACTGATAGTGCAAATCATCTGCCATAAAGCTAAGTTTTCCTGATCGCCACCTTGCAACTTGACAACTTCTTGCTGAGATATTTTCTTAAAAGAAGCATCTTCATCAAATTTTTGTTTTGAAGCTTTATACCAACCAACGAGATCCCCTAAACTAACCTTCTCCTTTTCAAATTTCGGCAATCCAACTTCCAACTTTAAGTAAGCGATGAGCATGCCAAATGAAGTGCCCCAGTCTCCGATATGGTTAAGCCTTAAGACATCATGGCCCATATATTCAAACATACGGCAAATGCTGTCACCTATAATGGTTGATCGAAGATGCCCAACATGCATTTCTTTAGCAATATTAGGAGATGAAAAATCGACAATGATTCTTTGAGGCTTATCTTCTAACTCAATGAGCAATGCATTTTCTTGCATACGATTGCATTCTTTTGAAAGAAAAGATTCATCAACCCAAATATTGATAAAGCCAGGACCTGCTATCTCCAATTTCTTTATGAAATCACGAGGATGGCCTAAGCTTTGCTTCTCTAACGTTTCGACCAGTACTTCGCTAATTTTACGCGGAGCCATTTTTAGAGGTTTAGCCAACGACATGGCGCTGTTGCATTGATAGTGTCCAAATTCAGCTTTGGTCGAGCGAGTCACATCAACTCGAACTGAAACACCAGGGAAAGCCACTTCAAAGGCTTCCACAAACAATAAGCGGATTTGATTTTTAAGGGTTTTCATATTTTGGGTGAATAGCTTCTAGAATGGATAAGGTGAGATTTTAGCAAAATTACAGGTAGATCCCAAATTCATAAAACCTATGGCGCCGCGATAAGTGGTGGCCAGAAACTGACATAAAAACTTATGTTGGTTGGGTTTCTCATCTGGTTCTGGTAAAATAGCGAAACGCCATTATTTTAAGTAAAATTTGCTATGAGTAAAGAGAAACCGCTACCACCATTCAATCCATATGATCCAGAGCAAAATCAGCTATTACTGATTCAGCCCTCTTGGAAGAATCCAATCCTAACGCTTGATAGGGTTCGTGGGTTCATTGAAGCCGTTGGTTCAGCGTTAGATGGGGCTAAAGAGCATATACGCCTTCGTACGGCCATGAACTTGGCAGAATATTTTACTTCCTACTACTATGATTGTAGCAATCCCGTCTCATTATCTGAGCCAGCTTTTGCGTCACAAGCTAGAGAAGACTTTACTATCAAGGTTAAACCGGAATTCCAGGCCTCAATCTCACAGCAACCCAAAGGAACATATAAAGTAAAAATATAAATATCTTATTCTTGCTCAGCATTAAGGAAGATAATTTTATCTAGTTTCCAACCTTTTATTTTATCTACGAAAGGCAAGTTACCTATTTCAATGATATTATCAAAAGCCTCTGAAGGATCGACTTTCTCATAATGGAATTGTATCTCCATAGGCACCAAAAGTCCGCTATCTAGCTGTATTGTCCCGATAACCTTGCCCCACTCGTCTTTCTCTTGAACTGTATGCCAACTGCTATTGGCATAACTAGTAAAGTTGTAATGCTTTATGTATTCATTGAACTCTTTACGTGAGGTCTGACTTTGGAGACGCACAGACAACATAGAATAGGCACGAACAACATTCTTATCTTTGAGGGCCGAGAAAAAACTATTCGTGGTGCTCTCAAGTGGTGTTGTAATTTTTCTAGAAATCGTGACTATTGCGAACAGTATCCCCATAGAAACAGCTATGTAAATAATAAACCCTTTCAATATAGAGCCTTGTTGTTGAGCTATCACTTCACTATTTCTCCGAATTTATTATCCATTATGACACATTTACCAAAAGACAGAAGACATGCATGTGCAACATTTATACCTATTATCACTGTAGATACACGGCTTATGACTCAAAACATCCGCTAAACATGCAAGTCCATCTGAAACGAGTAGATAAAAAGTTGGTTGACTAATACAATTGCTTTCAATGTAACTTTATTCCCAAGAGAAGCTTCCATATGCTAACAGGCTCAGATCCATCCAACATAAGTTGGTTTTCACAAGCTGCTACTTTTGCAAGTGATTATCTTGTGAGCCCTGTTTGTGATTTTGCTGCAAACACAGCTTACAATGTCATTGACTATGGCGTACTCCCAACCTATCACAATGTTGTGCAACCGATAGCTTCAGGTTTATTTAATTACGGGATAAAACCCACTTTTTCTTATGTGCTTCCAAATCTTCATCATCTCTTTTATGTCAAAGAGATGATAGGTTTTGCTGTTCATTCACATATTGCCTTAAGCGTACCTGATTTTCTAGAAAGACTAACCTCAGAAAAAACTGATACAAGCTCAAAGAAAGCCCAACCACATCATAAGAGTTTAACTTATTTTGCTCGTCGGGCCTTTCAATACAGAGCAAATCTACAAGATCTCGATGAGCAAACACATGATCTCATTAAAACCTTGGCAACAGCACAAAATCTAGAAAGCACTATTAGTAATTTCTCTAAGCCTGAACTTGCAAAATTAGTCAAAGCATATTTAAAGCACAATGAAAAACTACGTGACGACTCTCTCAACTTAGCTCATGTTTCATTTATGACTAAGTTATACCAAATGACTGCTAGACTAGATACTTCTGGCTCCCCTATAAAAAGACTTCCTTTGATCAAAGTCGCTGGAGATAGCCTTAAATCTTATAGTGCCTATCATTATGGTCATACGAACAAGGCAAGAGAAATTTTATATTCAGCTCTTTCAGATTTAGCTTTGTTATCAGTGCCAACAACGGCATTAACACTTTTACCTTTACCGGAGTGGGCCATTTTTTTAGGCATGATTGCTACCGAAATCGCTTTTGCTCAACAGTGGCATAAGAAACTTGGGGCACCCAAAAACATGCTCTTAAGAGAAAGAATGCAATGTCTTCAAGACTATCAGCAAGCTTTAAGCGAAGGCGCACTAGAAAAAATTAACGAACTCGAAGTCTTACTTCTAAATAAACACCATGTCGATGTTCATGATATTGAACTCATGACCATGGTTGAGGAAAAGACCGTAGAGCAGATTGGTCTGGAGCTGCAAGATCACTTACTGCAAGGTGTTTTAGCCGTTGCGCTAAATCAAGATCTGTCAAAAGATCAGCAAACAGACATATTAGTTACTCTCAAAGCTCGATTTGAACTTGCTTTTAACAAAGAAGTACCTAGCGTTTGGAAACTACTTGAAAGATTCAACCCTGAAGCTTACCGAAGATGCCAAGCCATTAACGGTGATGTTCTAATGAATTTTGATGACACATTTTCTCAAGACAGTGTTAACAAGATAGTTGAGCAATTGCACGCACTGGCAAAGTTTAATCCAGAAGTTTTAGCCTTTCAAATCGATGACCTTCGCACAGCTATTCCAACCATCGCAGTGCAGTTTCATTTATCCGTTGCATTAAAGACATCTGAAATTAAAAGTGCTGATTTTATCGCTGGCGAACTTCGAGCTTTGCAAGCCCAAAACCCAGCAGCGTACAATCACTACCTGCTAGCATTTAAAGATAAAGTCAAACCGCAGGCAAAGCCTCTACCCAAACCTATTTTAATACGTAGAGATCCAAGATCTTCAACCGATGCTAGCAAAGCTGAGTCAAGTGGCACGGCAAAAAGAAAAAAAGTCCGCTTTGACCTTTAATCATAATCTGTAGGCAAATCCAGATTTAAATAGTGTTCATAGCAGCGATTAATTTGTGCTGCTGTGACTCGATGCAATGAGATATTTGGCAAATCACTTAGCTTAAAAAATTGAACTTGAGTCGTTTCAAGACTAGGCTTTGCTTCGCCACCTGTGATCTCACATAGAAAAAAGCATTTACAAGCATGAGGGAGCTGCGGGGGGTGCTCATGTTTTAACTTATCAAGCATCCCTGTCAGTTTAATGATTTTAGATTCAAATCCCGTTTCTTCTAAGATCTCTTTTACAACGGCATCACCAGGTGAATGATTAACGTCACACCAGCCGCCTGGCAGGCTCCAATCGCCATCAAGCTCCTCTACCAATAAAACTTCATCTTGCTTGAAAATAGCACCACGAACATCAAGTTTTGGCGTGGCATGCCACCTTTCCTTTTCAAATAAAGTCTTAATGGTTGTATGTTTATGGTGACTTTGATGAGCTATCATTTCAGAGGCAATATCCTGTAAAGCATGATAACGCTCAATATCAAATGGATCTTTGGCATAAGTTAGCCCATTTTGCGCTATCCCTTGGATATCAGTCGCCCACTTCAACCATGAAAAACTTTTACCTTTAGGTTTCAAACCTACTTTGGGAGATTTGTCCCTTTCAAGAAGCTCCTTTATCTTGCCTGCAATCAGTTCTTTTTTATAGGACACGTCTGCTACCTTTTAGGAAATAGTCAAATATGGATTTTAACCCAAAATCTGAGTCTCACCAATATTTTATAAGGGGCTAAGGAATAGCCTTTTACTAAAAATCATAGCAAAGCCTTACCATCGGTGATAGGCAGGATGCCCAGGCTTAACTGCGACAAACAGCCCTTCACATTGAGCACATAAATCATCGTCAGCATATAAATATGCCATGATTTTCGCTCGATCACTTTTAAGCTCAATAAGCTCTGAACTCAATCTTAAAGCTCTATCTGTTGGCGTTGGTCGCTTAAGAGATACATTAAAATAAGCTGTCACCGTGCAAGGTGGCGTTTCTAGCTTGGCGCTCTTCATTAAAAAATAAGCCGCTGACCAATTCGCATGACAATCAAGCAGTGTGCCGATAATCCCTCCATTGAGAACCCCTGGGAAGGCTTCATGATGCGGCTTTGGCGACCATACTGCTTTCACATTATCTAGCTCAGCACAGCTTTTAAGTTGTAAGCCAAGCTTGTTAGATGGCCCACACCCAAAGCAAGCGTTATGAGGAGCGTACTTATCTTGTAAGCTTTCTTGATCCATTAGTTACTCCAATTTTATTCACAATTTCTGTGGACAATTTTGTATATAACCATACCAGTACTCAACAACTGTCTAAGTTTTTATCGATTTACCCTAGATGGTCAAAAATTGAACACCTCTAATCTGAGGTCAATAAGCAATATATTCCTGCCCTTATATATTAACACTAGTTAAAAGAACAATGCGCAACCGATAGCTAAAGATCCCAAGTTAAGATTGAATTTTCCAAAGATGTGGAGGTACACTTAAAATGAACCTTATTAGCAAGAAAACTGTCACACTTCAATAAATAGCGACTATTCTTACCCAAACAAAGGCAAAGCAAAGAGCCCCGGAGATTACCATGCTGCATACCTTACCCTCTAAAAAAAGTGCTCCTCAAGGTCCTTTGACGCATGAAAGTTTCACTTTCTTTAATACAGAGGGACTTAGCAGAGCAAATGCTTGGAAAAGTCTAGAAAATAACCCCCTCACTCCTTCTGAGCAATTTGGATTAGGCGTAGGTCTTGCTATTCAGCAATTC
>CAYGPI010000021.1:0-30650 GCA_964351745.1 uncultured Francisellaceae bacterium | reverse complement strand
AGCCCTGGCGCACCACCGCCTCCGGCTCCAGCTCCTCCAGCCCCACCTCCGCCACCGCCTCCAGCGCCATCACCAAATAAGGCTTCAACATCGCCTGTATTAAAGAAACGCAAAGCTAACGATGGTCAACAGCTTGCGCAAGAAAAACCGCCAAAAACCATGCAGGAAGAACTTGCTGAAAGATTAGCCAGAAGCCAAGCAGGTTCAAAACGCAAAGCCGATGAGATATCCGTAACGCCAGAAGCAGAGACAAGAAAAATCGTCGGATATATGGTTGATGCTGAGTGGTGTGATAATATTGAAGATTTACGTGCTGGCGATCCAATTTATGAGGGTGAAGAGGAATATCTCACTGATGAAACCATTAGTTTTACAGATGCTCAAGGTGTTGAGCATACCTTTCGAGTTTGGAATGAAGTGGCAAGAAGCAATGATAACTCTAAAGATAAATCCATGGATGAAGTCAGAAGAGGACTCGTCAGAAACATTAATCATGACGAAGTAGCGAAAGCGCAAGAAGAAAGCCGCATCCGAGCAGAGAGACAAAAGGAAGAAAAAGATGCTGATTATAAATTTGCGAAACAAGCCTCCCAAGCACGAGAAGCTGTTGTTACTCAACAAAAACTTCTTGATGAAGCTATTCAAAATTTGATCAACGTTATTCCGGAGCAAGCCTATGTCAACATCATAGAAGCTCAAGAAGAGCAATTGGCAACTTTACAAATGCATTTAGAGCACTTAACAGCTGCTAAAGAAACTATTGAGCAAGGTCAGCAAAGAATCGCAATTGAACAAGAAGAGCTAGATAGAGCTAAAGAGGCCAGGGAGCAAGAGCTTGCAGCTGCATCTCCACCTCCGGTAGATGAAGGTGTTATACCGCCACCACCATCTGCAGCACCTCCGGCACCTCCACCACCTCCTCCTGTAACAGGCGGGCCGCCGGCGCCACCGCCGCCACCGCCGCCGCCTCAACCACAGCGGTCAGGTGGTAGTCAGGGAGAAAAAACAGGCAAGACACCATCTGTACAAGAACCAGTGAAAAAGGCACCTTCGCCCCAAGATTTAACTGGTTTGATGGCCAATTCGCCTATTTTTCAAGCAAGAAAGAAACAGGCTAAAGAAGATGATGCTTTGGCTGCTGAGAGAAGTAGAGCGCTTGATGCAGAGCTTAAAGCCAGAGAAGCACAAAGAGAAAGAGAAGCCCAAGCACAGCGAGACATTCAAGCTCAAAAGGATGCGCAAATACGAGTTGGTGTGATGGCCCTAGTCAATGCTAAGCGGGCTGCCTCACCACCTGGCGACGAATTTGCTGCTAAACAAAAAGCCTTAGCAGACAAAGAGAAATCACTAAAAGGCAGCCAGGAAATTGCTAGACGAAGTTTGGAAAGTTCTCAAGATGATTTATCTATCGATGAGCTAGATCAGGAAGTTCAAGTATTAGTAGCTGAAAAAGTGGATAAAATGAAACAAGAAGCTACAGCATTAGAAAGCGAGGAAACAGAGCCAGCTGTAGAGCCAGTTACTGCTGAAGTTGAGCCAGCCCCAGTTATAGATCCTGCTGTAGAGCCGGTTACTGCTGAAGCTGAGCCAGCCCCAGTTATAGAGCCTATTGTTCCCACTGAAACTGCGGATCCTGTTGCACCCCCTACCGTAGAGTCCGTTGACCCTGTTGTAACCGCGGATCCTGTTGCACCAAGAGATGAAGCAGAAGCAACCGAGCCAACTCGCCCAGAGCAAGAGCAACAAGATGTCACTCAGGCCAGCCAAGCACTAAAAGATAAACAGGCCTATAAAGACCTATACGAGAAGACTAAAGACTTACAATCTGCCTATGATAGCAAACGCGCATCAACAGGAAATAGGATCCTCAAAATGTTTTCCTTTAAGCGCTCAGAACGCAAAGATCAAATCAACGAGTTAGATAAAAGCTTAAAAGCCTTTTTCAAAGATCCAACACAAGAAAATTTAGATGCCTTGAATAGCACCTTGAAAAAAACAAATGCACAAATTGAAAGCAAAAAAAGTGGCTACCGGGCTGGAGAGTCAGGACTACAGGTGCTAGTTAAAGAGATTCAGGTCCTAACCAAGTCGCTGGCGCAAGATGAACCTGAAGCTAGACAACGCAATTCAGTCGGTCGGGGACGGTCGTAGCAAGGCGTGTTAGAACTCAACAAGAGGCTCTTGACTAGCTTCAGATAGTATTTGGCGCGCGCAGCGATGCATTCGAGTGACTTCTTCCCAGTCATCGCCTAATGGCTCTATGGGCTTATTAACGATGACTGTGATTTTACCCGGGCATAACAACGGATTTGTCCCTCTAAAAATATTGCGCGTGCCTCGTATCGCCAAAGGAATAATAGAGGCCTTAGTATCAGCTGCAATTCTAAAAGCTCCTAGTTTAAAATCTCTAATCCCAACCATGTAAGTAAAAGTCCCTTCTGGAAACAGAGCAATTGAGCCTTCTTTGCTAACGTACTCAGTTATTTTCTTTGTATCTTCAATATTTTTAGCAAAATCATAGCGATCAACTGGCATGGCCCCAAGAGTTTTCGCAATTCTACCTATAAAGGGGTATTTAAAAACTTCCTTTTTCCCTATAAGTAGAGTCTTGCTCGGCAAAACTGAAAATAAGACGACTGCATCGATATAACTTGAATGATTGGCTACATAAATACACTTGCCTGATTTAGCCCACCCTTGTTTATTCACTAAACGAACTGGCATACCTGAAAGACATAAAGCAAGTCGGGCCCAACCTTTAACAAAAGATCTACCTATTTTTTGTGGAAGTATGATCGAAAACAACCACATACCTGGCACGCTCATGATGAGCACCAAATAAACGTAAATGGAATAAAAAAATCGACAAGTCTTCTTAAAACTACGCCACAGTTTGTGAACACCAGCTTTCAAACTCAACCTAGCTATTTGAATCCACATAGGGACACGTTTTGCAGTTAACTTTTTATCACTGTACATCGCTTTACATTTAGAACGCTGCAATTTACCACTTGATGTTTTGGGAATAGCCCCGGGCGGTATTAAAATAATTTCATCAGGTGGGATCCCAATCGCATTATTAACACGACTAGAGATTTCATTTTTAAAAGATGAGTGCTCTTTAGAACTCTGCAATTTATGCTCTAAAACAACCACAAGCTTTTCAGTTGACCAACGATCATCATGAACACCAAAGGCTATAATACATCCTTTACGCGCACCTTCCACACCAGCGATAACCCCTTCTATTTCTTCAGGATAATAATTTCTGCCCGCCTTAATGATAAGATCCTTACGTCTTCCCGTAATAAAAATTTCACCATCAATTTGATAAGCATAATCTCCACTATCAATGTACTCTCCCACCATGGCCGCTGCTGTTGCTTCAGGATTTCTGTAATATCCTTGCATCATAGATGGACCTTTAAAAATCACTCGGCCGATGACACGATCATCAACATCATGACCTGCATCATCGATAATACGTATGGTGTGACCAGGAATAGCTCTGCCTTCACAAACAAAAGATAAAGCATTGGTTGGATCTTGCGCGGGCACAGCTCTTTGCTCTGTCTCAAAGAGCTCCTTATCGATGGTGTCGACTCGAACTGGAGCGCCAGGCACTGGTAAAGCTAGACCCACAGAGCATTCAGCTAATCCATAAGCTGGAAACATCATGTTAGATCTTAGGCCGTGATCTTTGAACTTCTCGTTAAAGCGCTCTAATGTTTTAGGGTTAATCGCTTCTGCGCCATTAAAGCTTAAGCGCCACGAGCTTAAATCTATGCCTTCAATAGCCTCTGGCGTAATTTTTTTTACACACAACTCATAAGCAAAATTAGGAGCAGCTGATAAGGTTCCACGATGCAAATGAATACTCCATAGCCAACGCTCAGGCCGACTTAAGAAAGCTAACGGCGACATGATAACCACTGGCATAGCGTGATAGAATGATGTTAACCAACAACCTATGAGTCCCATGTCATGATAAAGTGGAAGCCAGCTAACGCCAACATCACCGGGCTTAATCTGGATTACCTCACTGATTGCGCGAATATTAGCTAACAAGTTTCCATGACTCAAAAGAACTCCCTTTGGATCACTCGTACTGCCTGATGTATATTGTATAAAAGCAGAAGCGTCAGGACTTATTTTTAAACTTGGAAACTTTTTTGTTTCAAATAATAGATCTGAAGTTGTCACAACTGTTTTTAAACTAGGGATAAAGACTTTAAGCAAGGTACTTAATTTTTCAGCTTGACTAAAAGTAACCATTACACGAACTTCAGCATTTTTTAAGATAACAGCTTCTCGAAGCGCGTATTCTTCAATTTTATCCGGTCTAATGGGGGGGTAAATGGGAACAGCGACAAGACCCGCTAGCAAAGCCCCCATAAAGGTGTAAAAAAATTCCTTACATGTAGGCAGCATAATCGCTACCGTTTCTCCTGGATTCAAGCCAAGATTTTTAAATCCTGCAGCAACTTTAATAGCTTGATCTAATAGTTCTCCATAAGTGATAGGATGCTCTATCCCCTTTTCGTCTTGAAGATAAATATGAACTTTATGGCTTTCTTTGGTCCCTCTTTGAATCAGGATATCGACTAAAGATTGACACTGGCTTGGATTGATTTTAGTTTCAGAGAATTCTTGAATTTCAATGTGAGAGATTAATTCGCGATCAATGCCTGAATTTTCTAAATTTAAAGCAATATCAAGCAATGTATCAGCCTCAGCTAATAGATTATCAGGCAAATAAATTGAAAATGCCTCTTCAATTTGGTGAAATAACTCAACCCGTCCTAAGCTATCAATACCAAGATCTTGTGAAATCTTTGATTGAAGATTTAGAGTTTCAGCAGCCCGCTTTCTATCAAGAGAAATTAAAAATTGATACACAATGCTGAGCAGCTTCTTCTCTATTTGTGCCTTAATCTTCTTATGAGGGCCGTCAATCATGAATAAACTCTAGCGGGTAAAAGCATAATTGTACACTGAGCTTATCTATTTTTATAGCAGCTGTATGACACTAGTAGTTAGAATTTTAACCTGTTTTTTATTGTTGCAAAAGTCAACTCTCTACTTAAAGCCTGAGGCGTGTCACTAGCTCGAAACGCATTCAAAATATCATTTGATGCGCCAAGTTTAAGCTCAAGATCATCTTCCAAGTCATTTTTTGAAGTATGTTCAAAATTCGCAGTAGGTTTCTGATTAACTTCACTTGGAAAGAAATTACTTACAATAGAATTATATAACCAACTTGTCGCATAGCCAACCACGCCTCCGGCAAAGGATCCGATTAAAACAACTGGTGCTTGATATCCGTAGATAATGGTATAAATAGCCCCAATAGAAACGCCTATTAGAATAAGTGTTAGAGCAAGATAACGATTTTTTGCACGGTTTTGCAAATCTCGAGCTGCTTCGGCAAAGAGCTTGGCTTGCTCTTCAAGAGTCGCCGTTTTGTCTCGTAAGGCTTCAAGCTTTTTTCCCCTTGCAAAGAGCAAATCAATATTATTAATCATAATTTCTTTGGTCTTTCTGACCTGATCAATAATATCTTCTGTTTGACTCATATATTTTAACCCTTCTTCATCATTAGCCAATACCTATGAAGACTATAGACTTAAAGTTGATGATCGATTAAAAGCAAGCTCAATTTTGCTAATAGTCACCTGGAGATCTTCTAGGATCTCTAACGATTTGGCTTGAAGAGCTTTCACTGGATTCAACGTGGTAAGCAAATCTTCGACCAACTTAGTATCCATCCCGGTTTTGGTGAAGTGCGCACGAAGCTCATCTAAGGTGTCTATACATCGAAGTAACGCCACCGTTGCTTCAAGATAGGCTTCATGCGCAGTTCGCATAGCAAGCTCCAATGGTGTAAGACTATCAGGCAATTCCTCTAAAGCAGCTAAAACGACTCGGCTTGCTACACCAATTTCATCTCCAGCTATCTTTGTCTTTTCTGTGACACTACGAAACAACTCTTTAATCTCACCCATGCTTTCTTTCCTTGAAAAAATAAAATCCTATCTTGTGTTTAGCGCTTATCTCAAACCAACAACCAACTATTATCAATATCTATATGTTTCCGGCTTTTCTGTTTGGCCTGTTTTCTTTAACTCCCCTAAGAGATATTTAATGTCATGAAGACGGTAAAGTGAGGATTGCTGACTTAAAGCATGATAGAGCTGTGGATCAGATTCTGCTTTTCGTAACACTTTCATTGAATCTTCTGATAAATAATCTAACTCCGTAAGATGGATAGAGCGCATCAGACTTGATTGCTCACTGTCATATAAATCAGAAGCGGATGGTGAACCATAGACCGATTTATATAATTTTTGCCTCTGAATTTCATCGTGAATGTAATGAAAGCTGAATGGATCCTTGCCGCTAATGACTTTATCTATACTCGCTTTTAAGCTCGAACCAGAGACAACGCTAACAGACGTTTCAGCAAAGAAAGTTGTTAAAACCCAGTTGGTGTTTGACCTTAGAGACTCACTAAAGTTTTGTATTGCCTCAATCAATTCAATCAGTGAACAATCGCTCAGGCTAGGCTTTTTGATGGTCTGGCGCAAAAGATGTTGAAATTTTACACAAACATCATACCAGGTTTTATTTTTATCTTGCATGTAAGCTGTTAAAACGGCATCAACTTTCTGATAAATTTCATTAAAGTCCTCTTCCCTCTTAGACAGACTGTACAAGCCTTCTTTTCTCGCTGAGCCTTGCCACATTTCATCATCCTTCCTTGTGTGCTTCTTATGAGTAAGCCAAATTTTTAAGCGCAGCGCAAGCCATCTGTTTTTTTGAGCAGCACTCACTGCAACGTCAGTATTGCAAAGCAGCATTGTTCAGGCACAATTAGTTATCAAGTAAACTAATTGGGTTTTGTTATGAAAACTTCGCTTAAGCTATCTTTGCAATCTATCTTATTGCTTTGTATGTCTATTTTCTTTTGTAGCACTATTTACGCTGAAACTCAGGGTATCTACATCCATTCAGGTACTGCCAACAATACAAAGCTTATAAACCAATTTATCAATCAATCAAAAAGTGTTGGCATCAACACCTTTGTGGTTGATGCTAAAAATATGGGTGAGACTTACGCTCAAAATATCAAGCGAATTAAGAATGCCGGGATCCAATACGTTGCTCGAGTTGTTGTTTTCCCATTAGGTGGCACGCCCTCTCAAGTGAAGTCAAAAGCTTACTGGGAAAAAATTTATACCTCAGTGGATAAGGCTATTAAACTAGGTGCTGATGAAATTCAATTAGATTATATCCGGTATAATACTAAGCAGAGCCCTTCAAATCAGAATGCACAAGATGTGTTAAAGGTTATAAAATTTTTCAAGTCTAGAGTAAGCCAACATCAAGTCCCTCTTCAGGTTGCTGTTTTTGGCGTGACCAGTTTTGGACCTTCAAAAAGGATTGGTCAAGATATTAAGCTTTACGATGGTGTGATCGATACACTTTGCCCTATGCTCTACCCTTCACATTATGAGCCTTTTAGACAACATGCCAAAACACCTTATAAAACTGTCTATTCGTCATTAGAAGGGATCAAAGCTCAATATAACCAGAAAGTACCCTTTAAAGTGAACACTTATATTGAATTATCTAACTATCGATATAAACTATCGCCCAGCCAAAAAATAGACTACATCAATGCTCAAATTAAAGCCACAAAGGATGCTGATGTCGGTGGTTGGTATGCTTGGAGTGCTAATAACCACTATAGTGTTTTATTTGAAGTCTTGAGAGAGAAACAACCTCAAAAAGTCAAACTTGGTCAATAATTTAAATATAAAAATGCCATGATCAATGTCATGGCATTCTTTTTTTTATGAATCTTTATGACGCTTTCCTCTACCAAACTTACCATATTTCTTGAGATTGTTAGGCTTAGGAGAGCGTTTCGTTTCTGCTGCATGAGATGGTAGTCAACTTAAAGATACTAGATTTTTGAGACTAAATTTTCTCTCAAAGCACCTCTTTGCTGCATGGCTTTCGGAACCCAAAAAGACTCTTTTAGCCTAAGTTTTGAATGATTGGGCTTTTAAAAATGTCATATATCTTTTTAGCATAAGAAGGATCAGTCGCATAACCACCTTTTTGTAAAGCATGGAGATACATCAGCGGATCATGGGCATGATTGACAGCTTTTTTATAACGTTTTGCATTTGAGATTAAACGAGCATAATCCATAAAAGATTCATTAAAATTTTTATAGATCCTAAAAGATGCCTTGACCTTTTTACGCTTTCCATTTGAGTATTCTGTCGTCGTTGTCCAAGTGCCAACACTGGCCTTGGCTGTCATACCAAATAAATTGAAACTACTATGACCTTCTTTTGAATAAGGTAAGTTTTTACCCCAATTGCTTTCATGAGCTGCTTGAGCAACAAGAACTTTAGGATCAACACCAATTTTCTTTGAGGCTTCAACGGCGTGAGGATAGACAGCCCGAGCAAAATCACCGCAAGTCTTAAAAGATGATATCTCAATAGATGGATTCTGATTAGACATAATTTTAGCTTCTAAACCAGAAACAACTAGATTTGGTGCAACCAATGTGGTTATCACAAACAAGATCTTCAAACTAAAATGATACAAGCCAAGCTCCGATTACAAAATAATATTGAGTAAGAAACGAAGCTCAGTATGTTACACGCCATCATGCTGCGTGACAACAAATGTTAGCTGCCCATCAAAAAGTGATGATGATTAGTTATAGAAAGCTTATGAGTGATTGGATATTATTAAAGCCATATTTGAAGCCAAAATACAGCAAAACAGCACCAGATCCTACGGTAACCCACTTAAATAGTGCTGGATTTACAGCGCGGCGGCCAAACTCCAACAAAAGACTTAAAGTTGCTCCCCACAAAAGGACACCTCCAATAATAAAGAAATTATTAAAGAGATCAGTTAGAGAAAGTGAATCTTCTAGTGGCACGTCATTAGCAAAAATTGTTAACCAAAAAACAACAGCAACTGGATTGAAGATTGCTAGCATAAAACCAAAAGTTAGGCTTTTTAGTAATGTTTTAGAGCTTTTGTCGGATTTGTTTTTTTCAAAAGACTTATCTAGCTTAATAGGCTTCATCCCTTTTAAAAGATTAGTGCCCCCCATATAAACAAGTAACAAGCTACCTAGCAAACCTAATAATATGAGAATATGCGTTTGATCTTGAATGGCATTAAGCCCCCAGAAAGCTGCAAGTAAACACAAAGTATTACCTATTGCGCCACCCAAACGTATGTTGAAAGCGGCCCAGAAGCCTCCCTGAAGGCCTCTTTTGATCATTTCAACGCTAACTGGGCCGATGGGCGCAGCAAGCGTGATGCCTAATAGAAGCTTTTGTAGAATCATAATTGGAGGTACTTACACGTATGTGGTTTTCAGCGTATTGTACACGAAGTAAGTTGCGCGAACCAATATTTAAGTTCGCGACATGACAAGATGCTTAATTGGTGTTGTAAAAGGCCTGACTAGTACCTTAGATCGCGCTCTAAGATCCGAGTTAAGTTTGGGTAGGCTTTGCCACAGTAGTATTGGTGCTGATTCGCATCTAATGCTAATTGCGCCACTAGCTCTCTAACTTCAAGGTGATCTGCTGGTCTTCTCTCTATTCGAACCAATGTATTCTTGATGCGACCTTTAAAGAAATAACATTCATCACGGCGCCTATCTATCTCACGTACACTTAGAGCTCCACCAACAGTCTCATCAACTTGCATATATCGCTTTTCATCTAATTCTCGAGACAATTGCTCTGGTTTGAAGAATGCCTCCTCAGAAGCTCTTAGAGTGGCTTTTTTGTCGCCTTTGTAGACTGATTGATAGGTAAAAACTTGCAAATCTTCACAGTTCTCGATGGGTTTGTCTTGCAAAAGTGAAACGCCATCTTGTGTGCATGCATACAGCTTTATCTCCGCACTGGCTAGTGGCACATAAAGGGAAATCAAAAATATTATGAGTAACCTAGGCACAACATGCCTCCTAGACGAAAACTTTTATTAGCTACTCACCACACTAACACTTGCAAAGATGCACCGCAACAAGGTTATTTATCCAGAAATAAATCCAAAAATTATAAATAGGTGTATATTTGACTTTTATGGCAAGGAAGTGAGTGCTAATGATGCATAGTCACAGTTGGCTAAGGCGAACAGCTATTTGTTTGACTCTAATTTCTTTTTCAGGATTAATCATGGCCCAACAACCAACCGCAACATCTCTAAACCTTGTTTTTGATAATGAAACCTATACATCAACAATAAAGAGTTATCGGTGCCCAAAGTGCGAACAAGCACAAGCCCCCGTCAATTTCATCCATGGTATAGAGAAACTAAATAGCTCTGCCAGTGGGCAGTTTAGCGAATCAAACTTGCTCACAACCTTGCAAGAAAGAGAGAAGAAACATATATGGATCATAGATCTTCGCTCTGAATCTCATGCCTTTGTCGATGGCCAGGCCATAAGCTGGTACGGCCCTCATAACGCTGATAATCAACATTTGACGCTGAGCGAGATAACCCAAAAAGAAAAAAAACAGATCAGTGATTTGGTTAAGCAAAACCAATTTCATGTCGGCCACATCGTTCGCAAAAGATCAGGTATGGTTCAAGAAGTCACACCAGAGCTCGTCAAATCAAACCAAATAGAAACAGAGAGCGAGCTTACGTATCGTCTTGGTTATCATTACGTTCGCCTTCCTGTCGTGGATAGAAATGTTCCTAATCATCACATCCTGGATGAACTTATTAACTTAGTGGAAACTGGCCCCAAAAATGCGTGGTATCATTTCCATTGCCGCGCAGGCAAAGGAAGAGCTACGACTTTCATGGTTCTCTATGACATCATCAAAAATGGCGACAAATTACTATTAAACGATATTATTGAAAGACAAGCTTATTTTGGAGGTAAAGATCTCAGAAAGCTACCAGTCAAACAACAAGATCTGTGGAAGTTAGAATCAGCAAAAGATAGACTTCAACTTCTCAAAGATTTTCATCAATTTAGACAATCTCCACAGTACTTAAAGATGCCTTGGAGTGAGTGGATCACACAAAAAACCTAAGAACTTGATTCTCTGTCTTTACGACTTTCATAAAGCATTTGATCAATTTTAGCCGGCTCAATCCCCATCATAGACATCAGACGAGATGCTAGTGATAGACTTGCTTCATAAACTTCGGGAATGACTTCTGTCGCTCCACATAGTATCAATTTGTCCGATTGAATTTCATCATGCGCTCTTGCAATAATATCAATTTTACGATTGAGCGCTCTAATTTGTTGAATAATTTTGATATTTGACTCAGAATCATTAAAGCTAAGGACAAGAGCTCTAGCCTTTTGTAGATTGATCCTTTCAAAGGTATGGTGATGAGTTAAATCTGCAAAAATAACATTTTTTCCTTGACGCTGCGCCTTTACAACGATGCTTGGATCAAGATCAAAGGCAACATACGGCACATTAACTTTTTCAAGAAAAGACGCTAATCTTTGCCCAACTCTCCCAAACCCACCAATAATCACATGAGCATCTAAAACAAAGCCATCAAGTGCCAACTGTTGAGGATCACTGGGCGCAGGTTGAGAGAAAAACAAATTAGCAATTTTTAAACTATATCGAATCATCAAGGGAGCTATCAACATGCTTAACAATAATGCCGCTAAAGTCACCTGCCCGTAATCTGGTGGTAGCAATTGATAGCTTAAGGCAAGAGTGAGTATGGCAAAACCAAATTCCCCTCCATGAGCCAGAATGATGCCACTTCTTAAAGCTGATACCTTACCTTCTTTAAAAACTATACCAAGAAGAAGGACTAAGGTTGTTTTGAACAAGACTAAGGCTAAAAATAAAATAAGAACCCAGGGCCAAAATTCCATCGTTGCTTGAACACTAAACTGACTCCCTATCGTGATGAAAAAAAAGCCCATCAACACGTCTCTAAAAGGCCTGATATCATTCTCGATTTGATGCCTAAATTCGGTTTCACCTAACATCATTCCCGCCAAAAAAGCACCTAGCGTCATTGATAATCCCATACTTTGAGTCAACCATGCTGCAGCAAGCGTGACAAACAAGGTTGTTAAGGTGAATACCTCTAAATTACGCATATTAGCAATCAGTGTGAAAACTGGTCTTAAAATTTTACGACCAAGTAAGAAAATGAAAGCAATCGCCAATATTGCTGTCAATAGTGCCTGACTAACTTCCCATGGGAAGGAGCCTTTAGTATCAACCATGCTAGGAATTAAAATCAAAATAGGGATCACTGCTAAATCTTGAAAGAGCAAAATACCAATCGCGTTTTCACCATATCTCGTTTTTAGTTGACGTTGGCTACTTAACTGCTTAACAACAATAGCGGTTGAAGACATGGCAATAATGCTGCCAAGAATAATAGCTTCCTGAAAAGTAAGATTTAGAAAATGTCCCATCCCTATCGTTGAAAGAATAGTCAAAGCGACTTCAAGACCACCTAAAACAAAAACAGATCGCTTCATTTTAATAATCTTGGCAAACGAAAATTCCAAGCCAATATTGAACATCAGAAAGACCATACCAAACTCGGCAAGCTCTCTAACGTGACTATTGTCTGTTAAAACCCCAATCGCATGCGGCCCTAAGCTGATGCCAACAGCCAAGTATCCAACTATGACAGGTATATTGAATTTCTGGAAAATAGAGGAGGTGATAATTGAAACAATGAGAAGAATTAATACTGTATCAAATATTGAGAATTCCATGATTAATTAAAATCCAACGATGAATGCTTTAAGCAACTTAGCATGCATTCACTTTCAACAAAACAATATTTACACTATATTATTCATAACATGTGCGTTAAAAATCTACTCAAGACCAACAAAGATAGTAAGTAGATCAACTTGAACCTAGTCGAAATTCAACAAAGGAAGCTATGTTAGAGCAAATAAGTCAAGAAATAGATTTGTTTGTTGATCAAAGCCGTGAGCATATCGGGTTTTGGCTCGGTTGTATTGCGGTCTTGTGGGCCTTTAATTTACTTAACTGGGCTTTTGGCCGCCCTCTCACTCGTTTTGGGATCATCCCAAGAAAAATTTATGGACTGCCTGGCATTTTGTTTGCACCCTTATTGCACGCCAATTTTAACCATCTATTTTTCAATAGTATCCCTCTTGCCATTTTAGGACTATTTTTAATCGCTGATGGCCTTCCCATCTTTTTTATGTCAACCCTACTGATTATGTTTTTAACAGGAACGGCTGTTTGGTTGATTGGGCGCCCAGGTAACCATATTGGCGCGTCAGCTGTCATAGCTGGCTATTTTGGCTATGTACTTGCTTCAGCCTATGAAAACCCCAGCTTCACCTCTATCCTTTTAGGCGGCGTTGCTCTGTACTATTTTGGAGGCATCTTATTTAGTATCTTACCCTCAGATGAAGGGACATCTTGGGAGGGCCACTTAACGGGCTTGCTTTCAGGCGTGCTTGCAAGGTACTTAATGCCTATTGTTTTGGTGTATTTTAACTAATCAACGTCAGCACCATAGCAGCCCCTTTTTAAGATCTACCATCATTCGTACGACACAAAGCTGGATCGACACTATCTTGTTACAATATACACCCCGACTAAAGTCCAATAGGCAGACCTCCTTACACTTGGTAGCATGACTTATGTCTATGCAGTCCCGGTGGTCTTATGTCGTTTATATACACCCTACTTAGTGACAAAAGAACAAGAAACATATTGTCCTTGTGCGTCATTGTCGTTTCAATTGTTGCTATTTTTCATCTTATTAAAGCCGAAGGCGCAGATTGGTATTATAAAAACAATCCTGAAATCATGATGGAAGAAATTCCCTTTTACAACATCATTAAAAAACACGACCCCAAACTGTATACTCGAATTGAAGCAGATATTAAGTCCGCACTGGCTAACGAACACGAAGTCGGCCAATTAACGCTAAAAGTCAGAGGTTATCTGGATCAAATCGTTTCTCAAAGAGTCCCTATGGCTAACAATGAGGCTGTTATTGCCTATACAAAGATAACGCTAGATGAAATGAGAGCTCTACAAAAACAAGGGTACGGTCTTTGTCACAGATTTTTATACCCAACATCACAGCCTCTCAATTTAGGAGAGTATTTACATAAAGATTTAATCAGTGCTGATATTGAAGCGCTTACAAAAGTCATCCAATCTTCTTATGAAAACCCTTTACCAACACCACAATCTAGTGAAGTTAAGCTATACCTAAGCCATGTTTATACACAATTGTTACAAGAGCACGGACAAAGTCTTGATGTTCTGTCTACCCCTCTAGATTCTCGTATTGATAAAGATAAGGTCTGTGAGATGACCATCGCTCTGTTTGATGAAATCCTGAAACTGCCAGCGAAACAAAGTGGCGAAACACTAAGGTATATTGTCCAATCTAATCAAGAATAAGAACAGCTCTACGATCATGGGCACTTGGCGGGTTTGCTTGTGGGTTTCTACTGCAAGCACTTTAGATGTTGACATCAATGATGCCAACTTATCTGGTTAGCTTTTTAAACGGCGAACCATATTCTTGTAAAGGAGTGTGTTCAAACGTTTCAAAGGGTTGTTTCGCTAATAATTGTGCCATCTTTACAAATGTAATAGGTTTGCTGTAATAATAACCTTGGATCGTATCACATTGCAGAGCTCTTAAATAAATAAGCTCCTCATCTGTCTCAACGCCTTCAGCCACTGTATTGAGATTAAAAATCTTGCACAAACTTAATATGACTTTGATAATTTCTTCGCCACCATCTTGCTTACCAAGCGCAGAAACAAAACTTTTATCTATTTTTAAAGTATGGATTGGTAGATATCTTAAATACGTGAGAGATGAAAAACCTGTTCCAAAATCATCAATCGCAATATGCACACCTAAATCACGTATTTGATTTAATTGGTTGACACAAAATACGGGGTCGTCCATTAAACAAGATTCAGTGATTTCAATCTCTAGCTGCTGTGCTGGAAATTCATAAAGGGCTAAAACATTTTTCAGAATCTCCACAAAATCAGGACGAGATAATTGATGGGCCGAAACATTAACCGCGACAACTTGGTCATCAAAGACACCTTGTGATAACCAAGCTTTCGCATCTTCTACTGCTTTGGATAAAACCCAATGGCCAATCTCTTCTATCAATCCAACCTCTTCCGCTATAGGAATAAATTTATCTGGCGCCACGATACCCCATTTAGGACTCTGCCATCTTAAAAGGGCTTCTGCGCCTTCAATCAAACCACTCATGGCACCGACTTTAGGTTGATACAGCAAAGAAAATTCACCCTTTGACTGCGCTTCTTTAAGCCCTTTTTCCAAGTTTAACCTTTCGTGCGCATAAGCTTGCATGTGAGATTCAAAATAGCAAAAAGCATTATGATGGTCGGTCTTTGACTGAAGAAGTGCCATTTCAGCACATCCTTCAATATCATGATTTGTATTTGTATCAAAAGGATCCAGAGCGATACCTATGGCAACTCTTAGAAAGATTTGCTCATGGTTATGCATGAATGGCTTAGATACAATGTCATACAGTGCTTGGGCCAAACCAGAAGCATCTGTCGGGTTGTCTAAGTCTGGCACTAATATACCAAATTTTTCAGTGCCTAATCTTGATGCTAACTCCGTGTCTTTCAGATGATCAGTTAATCTCTTTGCAAAGGCTTCTAAGAGATCATCTAGCGCATCATGCCCAAGAGTAGAATGCAGTACCTGGTAATTATGAATTTCTATAAGAAGTAACGCTAAAGTCTTATGATTTTTCTTAGCTCTCGCTTTTGCCGCTCTATACACATCAAAAAACATTTGCCTATTGGCAAGCCCTGTGACGACATCGTATTTGGCGAGATTGAGCAAATACTGCTCATGCTGCTTTGTCTCTAAAATGGCTTGATATTTTTTTATCTTAAAAAGAAACTTTGAATCATCGTAGGGTGTCGTGATGTAGTCATGATTAGAATATTCAGGCAAAAGCTTCAGTAAAGATAACTCATCTTCGACATCTAAAAACAATGCAGAAACATGCTTCGGCAAAAGATTTAAAAAATCTTTTCTTAATGAGAGGTTATCTTCGCAGCATAGACACAAATCACATGTAGGCAGTGGCTGTGATAAATTTTCAACTTGCAAAAGGTGAATGGAAAGTGATTTTAAAGCGATGGATGCTTTTTCAAACAAAACAGAATGTTTTCCAACCCAAAGGATGATAAGCGTTCTGGCTTTTATCACAGGCGCGCCTAAATCAATATTATCTTATATGGGAGGATAGTTTATATTTGGGAAAAAATGACTCGTCGCAACATATCGATACTGAAAAAAATAGCAGAAGCTAAAAGAGAAGAGATCGTTTCCGATCTCTTCTTTTAACTTTAACATGTATGAGGCAATGCCTAATACTTGTTAGTCAATATCGTCAGCATCTGATGGTGACTCGTCTGCATCTTGAACACTATCAACGGCGTCATCAATCGCTTCTTCAACATCATCAGCGGCATCGCTCATAGCGTCAGCAGCATCTTCAGTAGCATCACCAACGGCATCAGCAGCATCGTTTGCAACATCGCTGACTGAATCAGCCATCGATTCCATTTTTTCATTCATGGATTTTGTGGCGTCATCCGTCATAACATTTGTGTCACTAACCACTTCAGAGCCATTGGCATCTAGTGCTTCTTTGGCTTCATCTTTGTCTTCATTACAACCACTTAAGCTAAATGCCATAGCTAGAACAAGTGCTGGTACATATATTACAGGCTTCATAAGGCTCTCCAATGATTAAAAAAATTAGTTATTAGTTAAACAGTACACCATTAAGTTACAGCTCGAAACCTTTTTTTAGCTGACCTTACAAATTTATCAAGGGATCTATGGTGGTAGGTCTTTGTTTCATGTATCTTCATAAGCATTTCACTGGACAGATACACAGAGATGAAAACACCTCTTATTGTTGCAAATGGAGCACTTCCTCCTAAATCCTTTTTTGATAATTTTCAGTCTACTCATATTATAGCCTTAGATGGTGCAGCCTTGCAGCTTGCTTTGTTGGGTGTTAATCCTAGTATCATTCTTGGGGACTTTGATGCCTTAAGTACAAACTCAGAAAACAAAACTGAAAGTTTTTTTCAATCTCAATTTCCAGAAAGTTGTCTCCAAAAAATTCAATGTCAAAACACGACTGATTTTGAAAAACTATTGAAAGAGATAGATCCTTCAAAATTAAAAAACGGCACCATCGTAGGCCTATTTGGTAAAGACATTGATCATACTTTAAACAATTTTAGACTATTTGGAGACTATGGCTATTCACGCTCTCTAAGGTTTTATCACCAAGATGATATGCAAGTCCCTCAGTGGGGATATTGCATCCAGGGTGCTTACACCATCAAGCAACCTAAAAATAGCCTTATATCGATATTTGCAAACAAAACTAGTCAAATAACAACAAGGGGGTTGAAATGGGAGCTAACAGACACCATATTACAATCTAATGGAACAAGTAGTGTCAGAAATCAAAGTGCTCGAGAAGAAGTGCACATACAAGTTAAGAAAGGATGCGCTATTTGTATTATAAGGGCTCACGAACCACCTGTGGTGACTAAGCACACGGGATCCATTACCTAGCCAGTGAGCTTGCACGAATACGCTCTTTTTCTATAAAAATGAAAAGCTAAGCGTATGTTTTGCGGCGATGGGCCGGAGCCCAAATTATAGTAATTATACCTTAAATATGGTACATTATAGTCAGTTTAATATATTTTAATTCGAGAGGTTTGTATGCCACAACCATTATTACAGAAATTGGAAGCTCTGCTACAAGCAAAACCGCAACTGGTTAATGAGCTTTTCCTAAAAGCTAAAGCTGAAAGCGACTACAAGGCTAGTGGAAATTTCGCTTTGTTGAATTCAAAATTCTCGGATGCAGTAGAAAAAATAGCCAAAGATCTGCTAGAAGATACTGAGTTCTCAATTGCTGCAAATCATCATCCTCGTCAACATAGAGACAGAGCTACCAATGAGATGGCTTTAGGTAACCGTGATGAGCTAAACCGTGGCCACCAAAGCCACCCAACAGCTAAGTTTGATGAAGCTGCTGCCAATAACCCATCCAATCGCCCAACAGCCAATAACAAAGCAAGCGATAGTCTATTAACAGCCAATGATCTTGATAGAGATGGCAACCTTAAAGACTTTAAAGACATGAGAGACAGACTTGAAAATGCCTTGCGCCATAGACTTACGCCAGCACCTGCGCCAGGTAGAAGCAAGCCTAGACCTGATAACATGTAATTGATGATTAAAATCTATTAAACATAGCCCAGGGACGGGACATAACTTGGTGTTCATATGAGTTTATCAGATGACATTATTTACCATCGAAATGATCGCGTAAAGCACCTCGTTAACCAAGGGATCAATGTCAATTATATCGACCAGTATGGTTACACCCCTCTTATCCAAGCCGCGTTAGTCAATAATCTTGCTGCAGCCTCTATACTCTTAAAACAAGGCGCTCAAATCGACGCTGTCGATATTGCAGGGCAAACCGCCCTTCACTGGGCTATTGATAATAATAATGTCGATTTAACTAAACTCTTACTCTCGTATGGCGCCAGCGCAAATGCCTACACCACCCATGGCCAACCCGCCCTGTTTCACCCCATTTTAAGAAAGAATCAAACACTACAACAATTACTCTTAAAACAAGGAGCAGATCAAAATTTCGCCAAAGATTATATCAATGCCAAACTCATTGGTCATCGTTTTGAACTTCAAGGTTTTGTTGACGTTGTTTCAGCAGAAGGCGTTTTTTTACCAATCGATCTGGAAGGCTTTTTTCTCGAATTTACTATCAGTATTATTGGGGACTCTCTTGAGCATTTTGCTAATAGCTACGTTGCACATCGACTAGATTTGCATACTCATGAAATTAAAACCATCATTCAAGCGATGCAAAATGCCTCTCATCTTCGGGAGTTTAAACATTTTAACGCCAATGTCGAGGATAACCTTGATACAATCAATGAACTGATCCAACAAGATTTACTGCTGCTGCCCGTCTCTTATAAGGGGCATGCTATCACTTTTAGCAAACATGGTGATTTTTTTGCTAAATGTGACAGAGGTGATAATCGTATGAATGATCCCATTGTGATCCACGAGATTGGTCATCCTAATAAACTTAATTTGAATTTCTATAAACATCTGCTCTATGAAAGACAAACTGAGCAGAGCATGAAAAAAGATATTTACACTTACTTAGACTTAAAGTCTTTTGTCAGATTACCTATTCGACATCAAATCACAGGAAATTGCTCATGGGCTAATATGGAAGCCTCAATCCCTACCATGCTGTTTATGCTCTTAAAGGATAAAACATCAACCAAAGGTGATATCCGATCGATTGTTAGAGACGTGATGAAATTTTATATCGTCTGGAAAGAATGGGATAAAGATAGAGCTTTAGAAGAATGCATCGCCGGGTTTGATCAAATGAACCCCAACAGAAGAAAAGCTAAAGCATCTCTTCTTGGAGCCATTTTCTTTCAAGCATGTGATTATAGAAAGAAAAAAGATGTACGAAGAGCTCAAAGAATGGTGGAAATCCTTAAACGCCCAATTTATCACTACATTTTAAGAAGCTACATCAAGACCTTTATTAAAAGTGGCCGAGGAGGCGCTGCGGGCAAACGTTTCCATATGCTACTAAGCGAACTCAACCTCAGCCCTAATGATTTCGATGGATATTAAACTAAGACTCCAGCGTTGAGACTGGAATCGTTAAGACATTACAATCTGCTCCATTAAGCACACTGGAGGCTGTTGAGCCCAATAAAGCGGCAAAGCCTTTAGCTCCATGAGTACCTAAAACAATCAAATCCGCTTGGAGAGATTGCGCATGCTTTAAGATTTCATGCTTAGTATGCCCAGAAGTTAAATGTTGATGATCAGCCGCGATGCCTAGCTCATCAGCGATCTGTTTAAAGCCGCTTTGAGCTTGCGCCTTAATCTCTTCGTTGAGATCATCTAAATAATACCAACCACCGGCATAAGCCCCTATAGGCTCTACGACATGAATCATATGGAGATCAGAGCCAAACTTATTAGCTAAAATTTGTGCTTTTCGCCCGATTTCTTTGCTTTGCTCAGTTAAGTCACTGGCAAATAATATTTTTCTAAACATAATCATCCTTTTCTGTTTACAGCGGCGACATTCTAGCTTATTAACTAGTTAAAAGCGAATCGCTCCATTGCGCTTGATAAGTAAGATCTTATATCATGACGTTTTGAATTTGGTTTTTGCGTGCCAGACGACTATATATTATATATTTTACTCATTGGGTTAGCCGTTATATGGATCCCCTGGCTACTAGCCCACAAAATTAGACCTTTTTTCGGGAAAAAAGCACTACGCAAGTGGCTATTGGCACGCCAACATAAAAATACGGTTGAGGAAGGCCTCGACATGCTTCATGCACTCTATGCTAAAACCAACGCCCATAAAATATCTAAAAATTACCGAAAACGAAAAGGGATCCACTCAGAAAAGTTTCTCTATGGTGAAGTTTATCCTGTGACCTTAATCAAGCTCTTGGATTTAGCCAAGCCCGCCCCCAATGATATATTTTATGATCTTGGATCTGGTGCAGGTCAAGCTGTTATCCTAGCCGATAAATGCTACCCTTTTTCAAAATGCAAAGGCATAGAGCTACTCCCTGCTCTATATCATTTAAGCGAAGAAAAACGCATTGATTACGAAAACGAAGCCAAACAAAAAGAGCCTGAAACTAAAACAAACATAGAGTTTATTGAAGGCAGTTTTTTAGAGCATGATTTCTCTGATGCTGACATTGTTTTTATTAATGCAACTGCTTTCAAAGGGGACATTTGGGAGCAACTTACAAAAAAACTAAACATGCTAAATTCTGGTAGCCGTGTTATTGTTACCTCTCTAACTCTAGACCCTGCGCAATTTGAAGAAATTTACCATGATCATGAAGTGATGAGCTGGGGATTTTGTACTGTGCGGATCTATAAACATACTTAAAATAAAGGTAAAGCTACCGTGGAAAACATCATTCAAACCATTGCCATTTGGGCTCTTCCTGTCATATTTGCTATCACAGTCCATGAAGTCGCTCATGGCTACATTGCCAATAGGCTTGGTGATAAAACAGCACTCATGCTAGGCAGACTTACCCTAAACCCAGTAAAGCATGTTGATCCTGTGGGCACTTTATTGATCCCTATTATGCTTTTAATCACGACAGGCGGCGCTTTCGTTTTTGGTTGGGCAAAACCTGTGCCTGTAACGACTCGTAACTTAAGAAACCCTAAAAGAGATATGGCTATTGTCGCTGCCGCTGGTCCCATTTCTAACTTTCTTATGGCTGTCTGTTGGGCACTTATTTTAAAACTAGGGCTTACTCTTGCCGCAACAAAATCTAATTTTGCTGAGCCGCTGATCCTTATGGGCCAAGCCGGCATTTTTATTAATTTAGTGTTGGGGATTTTAAATCTCATTCCTATACCTCCTCTTGATGGCGCTAAAGTACTATCAAGTTTTCTACCTAACAAAATTGAATATGCCTATAACAGACTTGAGCCTTACGGATTTATTATTTTAATTGCTCTGATGCTATCTGGAATCTTTGGCTCCATCATAAGACCACCACTCCAATATTTCACAAGAATGCTTTTAACATTTATTGGAGCTATTTGAGCTCTCAGATACAAAACTTAGCTTCTTACCAAGCTTATAAAATAACAGAGTTGCCCCTACTATTTGCACCTAACAGAAGCTTGGTAGGGTCGCTCATCAGTTAATGCTTACAATTTTGGTAGCACATGATATGCTCGTGGCCACTAGGGTTAGCGATGGGTACACCGAATATGACACACCACAGTGCAGATTATAAATTTAGAATGCGCGACTGCTTACTTGGCGCTCAAACCCTATTTATTGCCATGGGTGCCTTAGTTCTAGTTCCCCTTCTGACCGGTATGGATCCCAATGTTGCCCTTTTTACAGCTGGCAGCGGCACACTCATTTTTCAACTCCTGACCAAAGGTAAAATTCCAGCCTTTCTTGGCTCCTCTTTCGCCTTTGTGCCTGCAACGATTTATGGCATTCAAACCTGGGGACTGCCATCTACACTCTGTGGTCTATCTTGTGGTGGATTAGTTTATTTACTGCTGGCCGCAGCTGTAAAACTCAGAGGTCGGGCATTTATTAATAAATTGCTGCCCCCGACTGTGACGGGGCCTGTGATTATTAGTATTGGTCTAATTTTAGCCCCGGTCGCAGTGAATATGTCTATGGGGAGATCAGGTGATGGCCAGGTTGTCCTATTTGATGAAAATCTAGCATTAATGTTAGCTAGTATTGCCTTAGTTACAACGATGCTTGTACGGCTATTAGGCAAAGGTAGAATAAAACTCATTCCTATCCTTGCTGGTGTAACGATTGGCTACATCTCTGCCCTTTTTATGGGTATCATTGATTTTTCCAGCGTTACCCAAGCAGCATGGTTTAAGATGCCAGAATTCACTACCCCTGTATGGCATTGGCAAGCAATTATCCTGATTCTTCCCATTGCGGTAATCTCAGCCATTGAGCACATTGGCGATGTGGTCGCTATAGGCACCATTACCAAACGCAACTACGTGCAAGATCCAGGCTTGCACCGAAGCCTAAGCGGCGATGGTATCGCAACTATTTGGGCATCTCTTATGGGTGGTCCACCTAACACGACTTATTCAGAAGTCACCGCCGGTGTTGCCTTAACTAAAATCTATAATCCTGGCATCATGACTTGGTCTTGCATTGTCGCTATTGGCTTGGCCTTTGTAGGCAAAGCTGGATTATTGCTGCAAACCATTCCAGCCCCAGTCATGGGTGGCATTCTCATTCTTTTGTTTGGCGCCATCGCCGTCACTGGATTAAATCTTCTAGTCCAATCTGGTGAAGACTTGATGCAACCTAGATCTATGACTATCGTGGGCATTATTCTGATTATTCCCTTAGGTGGATTGAGTATTGGTGCTGGCGACTTCGCGCTAAGCGGTATTGGGCTTGGTGGAATTTTAGGAGTTCTACTTAATCTTGTCTTGCCTTATCCCGATAAGCAAACAAGGTCGGCATAGCCTTTAGTTGAAATGATCCATATCAAACGGGGCTAAGCGTCTTTTCTCTAAAAATAATTGAGTTCAATCATCTCTTATTAAAGTGTCCGGTGCTGTTAAAGCACTACAGCTGAACTTGTTTATATGATGACACAAATCGTGTTATCCCTGTCACTTTTTATTGGCGCACGCCTTATATACTGTTTATTACTTCAGATATGCTACATCAAGTCGTGACTGCTACAGCTTATTTTTACCTCGGAGCTGTGTTTAATACCTTAGAAATTTTTTCTATTGATAATAGTCTAACCTTTATCTTATGTTTAATTAGAATTCTAACCAGGGAATCTATATGATATCTAAAGTAAGCAAATTGTCTCTAGTTGTAGGGTTTATGTTCATATCTAATGCTGTCTATGCAGAGAGACCTGTTGAATGCCCCTGTATAGATCAATGGGCAGAGTTTTCAGTTGCTAATGAAAAGATTGTTAGTGACAAGGAGGGCGTTAAGTGCTCTTTCAGTGATGATTACGAGTCAGCTTTTTACAAACAGTTATTTAAAGATGATGATGTAAAAGTACATTTTTTTGCTAATGTTGAAGTGCCAAATGAGTGGGATTATCAGTTAATTATGATTGGGATCCCAGATGAAAAATATGTTTTTGCATGTGCCATTGAAAACTTTTTTATCGATGATGAGGGTAAAGTTAATATACGAACACAATATAAATCATGGGAAGGTGATGAAAAACATGTTAGTGCCTGTAGAAAACTTCTAGAAGCAAAAGGATGTAAGTAAACCCTTTTACTATATGTAGTGGTTTAATATGTAGTAGTCACGATTTAATGTGACAGCCTAATAAAAAAAAAGGCCTTGCGGCCTTTTTTGCTTAATGATCACCCATTCTTATTTGATGCACAGTTCGAGTTCTAGCCCATCAATGGCATCAGTCCCAGCTCCTGCAAGCAATCAAAGGCCTGTCGCTCAACCATAGACATGTCGCTTGATAACAGCCACAGAAACATGATGGCTAGGCTTTTAATGGCTCAAAGAGCTGCTGTTGCCAATTTGAACTTAAGCGATGAGGAGAAGGATGCCCAACGTGAAACGATTCGACAACAACCATAAACAAATTATCACCAGCTCTTTATCGTTTTCAGAGTGGAAAGTGGGTGTCCCTTTTTAAGCCCCCTATTTAGCCTCCTCTTTTAGCCCTTAAACATACCATGTTGTCAGTCGATAAACTGGTTACATCAATTAAAGGCTAACTGGATATATTATGAAATCATTAAACAGTGTTATTTTTATCAGCTTGTTGCTTACAAGCTTCAACACCTTTGCGTTAGAGCCAATCAAAGTAGAGCTTAGCTCTGAAATGGAAGAAGCCAAACAACTAGTCGAGTCTGAGCTTGTTAACACAAAAATAGTAAAGGAAAAATATAAAATATTGGAAGACGAAGAACTTAATAAATTCTTAGGCTACATAGAAATGGCGCTTGAGGAAAATGCTAAGTGCTTTATGCTGAACGATGATATCAATAGCAGTATTTGCATCCTTTCTAAGCAGCAGGAACTCGCAGAAACAGGCAACCCTATTTCTCAGCATCAGTTAGGCAATATCTATGAGCATATGGGAAAAAAGGATAAGGCCATCGAGTGGTACGAAAAAGCTATGAATAATCCTGAATGTCCTGATCATTACAAAGCTGAAGTCAAAGCTGACCTAGACAGAATTAATGGGATTTAAGTCTAGTAATCACGACATCAGGTGACAACTTAATAAAAAAAAGGCCTTACGGCCTTTTTTACTTAATGATCACCCATTCTTATTTGATGCACAGGATGCTTCTTGTCATGCTCATGACGAGAATTTGGAATGTTTTCAAACCTCTCGTTTGATGAAGCTTTCACTTTATGAGTAGAAGCATTATATGTGCTAGATGCATTAGATGTGTTTTTTTCAAAACGTTCACTTTTCTCTTGGTCAGCAAAAGAACTTGTAGCTAGCATGCTTAATGATGCAACTGCTGCTATAACAAACTTAAGTTTCATGATGAGCTCCTTCAATAGTTAATCACTTTATAAGTTTAATCGAAAATCATTCTACTTGAAGGATCATCGCTCAGTGAAGAAGCTCATTTATAAAATAGTTTATCTTTTATCCCTTAAGATTGAACTATTCATAGGGTGGTTCTTTTTCAATGCTTTGAACTCTGCTTCACTGTATTTTTTATTGTCACAATGACAATCACAGGATTTTGATTTAACCACCTTAACTTCACCGCCATGCTGCTTGTGATGGATGCCATCACCATGAAACATCTCAGCAGCATAAACTGGCGACATAAGAGATGCTCCCAAAGCGCTTATTGATAAAATTGTTGCTAGTCTGAACATTGTATATACCTCATTTCTTAACTAGTTACTTCAATAGTTAAGACCTGACTGTATGCTCAGTTATGACAAAATAATTAAACTAGCTTTCTAGCCCAAATACTGCTTGTGCTTTAACTGCAAGGTTTTTAATGGGCTCTCCCATGAAACCTACTACAGCAATAGAGCCTCCTTGCTGAAATGGCACCACAATACCCTCTAACTGCTCGCTATGAAGATTTTTTGCATGAGTAATGCTCTCATTAGGCATGATCAACACCGTTACAGGCCCATTCTTACCCTCAATGATCATATGAGCGACTAGTTCATCTCCAACTATACATCTTTTTAGAAATCGAATTTTGGGGAAATCGCTTCCCATAGTGATACCTAATGAAGCCAAAGTACCAGTGACATCTTTATCTGTTAGCGCCATAGTAGCCGTTAAAGCAAAAGGCTCTTTCTCAATATGGGTCAAAACCATCTGCTCAATAGTTATCGGTTTACTCAGAGTCATGTTTGTAAGAAAAATAAGACCAACCATAAAAAATACACTTGCCGCCATCGCGTAACTAATACGTTGCATTTTATGAGATGACTGAGCGCTCAAACTCTTTTCCATCACAGTTTCTGAAAATCCAACTGGAGGCATGACCAAGAAGGCATCTTCCATTTTATCTTCAAAAACAAGCGTTTCTAAGCTAAATTGATAACAATCAGGACATGTGCTTTTATGCGATAAAATGGCCTCGGTCATATCACGAGGTGTGCATAGCATGTGCTTTTTAAAATCATTACAATTCATGGTTTTTTACTCTTTGTTGGCTTATTGCCAAATTCATTATCTGCATCCAAAATCTCCTTTAACTGCTCTCTTGCTCTATATAGCCTGGTCATAACAGCCTCTGGTGTTAAATCTAACTGCTCTGCAATATCCTTGCATGAATAGCCACACAAGACTTGTAGAATAAGTGGGTCACGATAATTTTCTGATATCTGGCCTAATGCGTACTTTAAAGCTAATGCCTCTGGAGAGCTATCAATCCTCCCAAGAGTGCTTGGACTCTCGATAGTATCAACCTCTCTATCAACCTGTTTCAAACGCTTACGCTCAAACCTTCTAGCGTTTTCCCTGCGTAGTATCGTAATAAGCCAATATTTTGCACTTTCCCTTTTTTGCAGCGAATCAAACCCTTTCCATGCCCTTAATAATGTCTCTTGAACAAGATCTCTTGCTGTAGGCTCATTGCCACTTAACCAAAAAGCATACCTAAACAGCATCGCTGAGTGCATATTCACAACTTCTGTAAATTCATCCTTTTTATCACCCATTCAATGAGACCTTAACCATAGTTGATACCTTTCATTTAATTTTAGGTTATATAGGAGCAGATGGAGAGATCAAGGGTTTTTTGTAAAGACGGCAACAATGTAAAGGCACACAATAGACAAGACTAGTAGTTGCCAATCTACCTTATATGGAATCCATCGCGACAATGCTATGCTCTATGCAAAGTACTTATTTAGGATAAGAAAGCACAGATGATTGAATGGATTTATCAACCTGAAGCATGGGTAGCTCTTGCAACATTAACAATGCTTGAAATTGTATTGGGCATTGATAACATAATCTTTATCAGCATATTGGTTGGCAGACTACCTGAAGAGCAAAGACAAAAAGGACGAGTGTTCGGATTAGCTTTAGCGATGGGCTCTCGCATTTTACTTCTGATTACGCTCGCTTGGATCATTAAGTTAACCGCTCCGCTCTTCTCCATTTTTAATCATGACGTATCTGGACGAGATCTTATTCTAATTTTTGGTGGGTTGTTTCTCATGGCAAAGAGCACTCATGAAATCCATAGCGCCCTTGAAGTCGAGGAAGAAACTGGCCCCACCGCAGCTAAAGCAAGCTTCTTTAGCATTCTTGTTCAAATTGCCATTATGGATATTATTTTCTCGCTTGATT
The DNA here is from genome assembly GCA_964351745.1 of uncultured Francisellaceae bacterium. Lineage (GTDB taxonomy): Bacteria > Pseudomonadota > Gammaproteobacteria > Berkiellales > Berkiellaceae > CAYNJF01. Next base: position 3,129 of record CAYGPI010000021.1, on the reverse strand, counting down.
CAGTCATCACAGCAGTTGGCATGGCCAAACATCTCCCTGTTATGATTATTGCCGTTGTATTATCTGTGATCGTTATGATGGTTGCTTCTAAAAGCATTGGCGATTTTGTGGATGAGCATCCAACCGTTAAGATGTTAGCTTTAAGCTTTCTAATCTTAATTGGCGTTTCACTATTAGGAGAAGGCTTGCACTTCCATATCCCTAAAGGTTACATTTATTTTGCAATGTTCTTTTCGTTTTCTGTCGAAATTCTTAATATTACCATGCACAAGAAGGCAAAAGCTAAGCTAAAGTTAAACAAACAATTCTCTAGTGAGGACAATAATTTGTAGCCAGGAACTCAGAAGCAACTATCATCTAAAAATAGCGACAACAACTATGATATGCACAATGACGTGCGAGAAAAGTGGCTTTAAAGCTCAACAGAGAAAAGCCACTTCTCTATTTAAAATTGATGAATTGCGCTAGTCACAACGCCCCATATTTTAAATTCTGACTCAGGTGATACTTCTATCGGCTTAAAGCTATCATTCTCAGGATACAAATAAACTTTACCCTGCTTTTTAACTAATCGCTTAACCGTTAATTCACCATCTAAAGCTGCAATAACAATTTTGCCGTCAGTAGGCTCCACCGCTCTGTCAACAATTAAAATATCATTTGGAGAAATGCCAGCATTAATCATTGATTCACCAGTTACACGAACATAAAAGGTTGCAGCAGGATGCTCTATTAAGAATTCATTTAAGTCTAAAGTTGATTCAACATAATCATCTACAGGATGCGGAAAACCTGCAGCAATTTTATTACCATACAACGGTAATGCCATTTCCTTGCTTTGATCTGGGGTCCAAACATTAGAAAAATTAATTTTTGGTGAAGCGCCTTTTAATTTGCTTTTTTCTTTAAGCATTTTTTTGATTTCTAGCGCCCATGACTCAGGTACTCGAATCGCTGTAGTATGCTCACCGTACTTACCACTGCCCTTTGGGCGCCCGGCACCTTCACGCTTACCCCCTCGAGCGGGATTAGCGACACTCGAAATCGAGCGAACATTCTGCAAACTTGTATCTTCTTTTGCTTTCATAATGCCTCATGAATCACGTACAATTTTCACCATTATCCCACAAAAAAATGAAAAAACAAGTCTCGGACTCTTGACCCCATAGACTCTCAGCTACCAAGAAGTATGTCGACTAACACGACCGGTACAGCCAACAAGCCGACAAACGGTTAGTGATGCTAGACAAATGGTTAGCCAAAGTATTCCAATAAAATCTAAGACGGGTATGATGTCACTCTGTACTTACAAATAAATGTTTAAAAAATAACAATACTTGAAGGAGTATTTCTATGCGTCAATTAGCTCTAACTGAAACAAATACAATTGCTGGTGGTTACATCGGAGAAACTAAATCTTATGACTTCGCTTTGAAGCCTGGTGTCGAAGTGGTTGGTTTTGACAGAGTTACTGTAGACTATGACATTATCGAAGTCATTGAAAAAGGTCTTTTTTCGAGTACTGTCACATATATTGAAACACCAATTTATGCCTACTATCCAGTATACTCGGCTACTTACACTTACTAAGTGAGCCAAAGAGGTGTGCAGCCTAAGCAGTTGCACACCTCTTGACAATAAGCCTATTTAAAAAGTGCCAAATAAATAAGGCCAAGCGTTCCAACAAACACCAAAGCTGCTTTTAAGAACGGCTTAACTAAAAGGACTGGACTACCTTCTAGCATGCTAATTCTCGTCTTACATAGATAATCTTTTTTATTGTGGCTTAGAGCCCTTTTATAATATTTTACCGCAGCATTACTATTACCACGCTCATCAAATAATAAAGCCAAACTTCTCAAGGGCACAAAGGGATTTTTTCCGTATTTTAAAGCTTGCTTAAATAAGTGCTCTGCTTTTTCATAGTTTTTTAACTTTAAGTGGAACATTCCCAATAAAGAAAAAACATCATAGAAGCTTTGGTAATGATATAGATTTCCCTCAACCTCATTTAAAGCAACATGAATATCCGTAGATAATTGATCAGATAGGTTTGGTAGCTCGTCAATCAACTTATCATGCATATGAAAGTAAGTGTCCGGCTCATGACAGCTTACCCGTAAAAAGCTTAAACAAGCTTTCATAGAATATCGATAGTTGTTATAAGAAAACTCATCATTCATGTAACAAAACTCATCGGCCCCCATTTGCTCTAAATCACTTTTAAAGTATGCCCTAGTATAAGGGATATCATCTAACTGCTGACCATGCGTATAAAGAGATATTTTGAATGAATTATGATGTTGAGTAAGCAAGTAATCGCCAGAGCTAGAGCGTATATATTCCCCTAAAGCATGAAAATTGTTCATAAAACAATAACAACCTTCATAGGCATGTGTGTTAGAAGTATCTAGCTTTGACAAATCATCGATAGATGTATGCCCAATATCCCCACATATAATCAAAAACTTGTCACAATGCTTCTTCATTCGATCGTAAAACCGCATCGCACCTAACGGAAAAAGAAACATACCGCTATCTTGCTTATCAAAAAAATCCTTATAAGCAAATAATTGTTTGTTTAATATCTCATTATCATAGTATTGCTCAGATTCAATTGGATAAGCTTTGTAAGATAATTTAAGTTCTTTAAGATTATTTGGCTTTTTTAGATTAAAATTATCATAACGACTTGAAATAGACATTCTTACTTCTGATAACGAATCCTTTTCATACTGAAAATAATCCTGAAGAATGACATCGAAAACATAGTTACATATAAAGACAGCTTGAGCACCATTAGCACATTCACTAAAAAGAGCCCCTCGATTGAGTAACTTAAAATCTTCATCTTTAGCAGCATCGAAGATTGCAAAATCTAAGCAGCCACTTTCAATCAGTGGCTTTAAAGCTTCATTTTCTTGACAAAAAACAACATTTTTATGAGCCACATCAGTTAAAATATACTGGTACTGAATATTAAGATTGTTATCCTTTAAAGCTTTTTGAAAAGCTTTAAGAAAATAGAAACTAAACTTTCCAGGCCCCGCCCCCACCTCAACAATATATAAAGGGATGTTTGTGTCTTTGATGTTATCCATCACATATTGAATAACCAAATGAGCATAC
>CAYGPI010000020.1:0-31822 GCA_964351745.1 uncultured Francisellaceae bacterium | reverse complement strand
TTTCTTGACCTGCTTTGATAGCTTTTGTCGCTTCTTCTGCTGTTTTAAAAGTATCAAACTGTTCAATATCAGCGCCAGCAATAAACCCTGTGCTTTTTCCAGATTTAATGACCACAGCTTTGACTTTATCGTTCTTTTGTAAGTTTGTCAGAATTTGATCAAACTCTCTGAGCACAGACTCGTTTAAACTGTTGACTGATTTATCTTTTCTATCAAATGTTAACCAAACAATTTGATGATCGTCTTGGTGGGCTTCCCAATGTTCAAATTGACCCATAATAATTTGATTCATACTCAACCCTTATACTCTTTCTAAAAGAATGGCGCCGCCCTGACCACCACCAATGCATAAGCTCGCTAAAGCCCTTTTTCCATTGGTATAGTGCAATTTTTTTAAGGCATGTAGAACTAAACGCGCTCCTGAAGCACCAACAGGATGACCAATGGCTATCGCTCCGCCATCAGGATTTAATGTTTCCATATTAACATCACCAAGCTTCCCATCTAATCCTAAAGACTCACGACAATACTCATCACTAGCCCAGGCTTTAACACAAGCGATAACTTGAGCTGCAAAGGCTTCATTAATTTCAATCAAATCAATATCAGACAACGACAAGTGATTCTGCTGTAAGATAGGTGTCATCGCATGGACAGGACCTAACCCCATGATAGAAGGCTCCAGTGCTGCCCAATGAGTTTGTACAATTTTTCCCAATACCGGTAAATTGTGCTTCGAGACTGCTTCTGCGCTTGCTAAAATAACAAAAGAGGAGCCATCAGACAGTTGTGAGCTGTTCCCCGGGGTGACTTTACCAAATTTTTCAAAAACCGGTTTTAATTTAGCTAGTTTTTCCATGGTAGAGTCAGCTCGAACGCCATCATCATCTAAGTAGACATCGCCTTTATAACTATATAAAGGCGTTATTTCATCTAACTCACCATGCTCGCGAGCTTTCATCGCTCGTAGATGGCTGTTCATGGCATATTTATCGGCATCTTCGCGTGTTGTGTTAAAGAGATAAGCTAACTCTTCCGCTGTTTGCCCCATATTTAGATTAACGACTGGATCGGTTAGCCCTTTCAATAAAGCGACAACTGGAACTAATAAATCAGGCCTAAATTGAGCAACAACTTTCAATTTATTAGGAATCGTTCGAGCTTTTTGGAAATGCCCCATCCAGGTTGCCATACGTCTCGATAGCAACAAAGGCGCTCTACTCATCACTTCTGTACCACCAGCTAAAACTAGCTGTGCCTGACCAGACGCAATACTTTGAGCCGCATTATCGATAGACTGAAGCCCTGATGCACAATTTCTTTGCACAGTAAATGCCGGCACTTTATCACCACAACCTAGTCGCAATGAAATCACTCGAGCGATATTTGCTTCTTCTTCGCTCGGCCCAACACAACCAACTATCACTTGATCAAACGCAGTCGGTGAAAATGGCTGCCTGGCCAATAAGGGCCTAGCAGCGCCCACAGCCATATCTGAAGCAGAGAAATCTCCAGGTACACCTTTAAATTTTAAAAAAGGAGTTCTGCTACCATCTACGACGAAAACCTCTCGGCTTTGAGTGTTACTGTTTTTGTTTTCCATTGGCTTTTTCCTACAAAGTAATCTGCTGAAAATTCATCGACAGCTACGACTTTTGCTCGTAACTTTTCAAACTCTATTAATTTTTTCTTTTCCTCAGGAGTAATGATGCCCTTATCTAGAGCCGTCTTCAGACGCTCTTGCATATTCATATTCCGATCAATTTCTTTAGATTTTATAGCTGTATCTATTTTTGCTAATAAGGGGCTCACTTCAAAAAATTTCTTAAAAGCAAGTTCGACTTGCGTTTTACCTGAATCATTCTCTCCCAAAAAGACATGGCATGTTAAACGTGCCCTAAGCTCCGTATCTTCCATCATTTTTAGTGAGACATCTTGGCTAAGTTTATCGCTAGGCTCAGAGCATCCGAAACCAAATGGGCAGGTCAAAAGTCTTAAAAGCATACCTACTGACTTGAATGGGAAATTTCGATAAAAACTTAGAAGTGCTTCTTCACTCTCATGCAAAGCATATTCAATCGCCCATTGCGCATGTGATTGATCAATTTCTTTAGCCCCATTTTCATAATAATATTTTAATACGCTAGTGCTTAAATATAAATGACTCAAGACATCACCAAGCCTTGCTGACAAACGCTCTTTTAATTTAAGCTTACCACCCAAAAACATCATAGCAACGTCAGAGGCCAAAGCTAGAGCAGTGCTCATTTGGGTTAACTTTTGAAAGTAACGACTCATAGGATCGCGCTTAGGCGGGATAACAAGCCATGCGCCAGTCAACCCCATAAAAGTTGATTTAGCAAGATTCTTAACAAAGTACCTAATATGGCTGAAGAAAGCATCATCAAAAGAATCAAGTGCTTTCTCAGGCTCTTGCTCATAGAGACCTGCGGCAAGCATTTCCTTTTGAACAAATGGATGGCATCGGATGGCCCCTTGCCCAAAGATCATTAAGGAGCGTGTTAAGATATTGGCGCCTTCAACTGTAATGGCTATTGGCTGTACTTGGTATAAATTAAAAATGAAGTTACTTGGACCAGCAATCACGCCTTTACCGCCCAAGATATCCATAGCATGTGTCACTGATTGGCGACAAAGCTCAGTCATATGGTATTTTGCGACAGCCGTGACGACCGAAGGCTTTTTACCAATATCTAATGCATGAGCTGTCATGATTCGAGAAGCCTCGACCATATATGTATAGCCACCAATTTTCGCCAGAGCTTCTTGAACACCTTCGAAATGCCCAATAGGCGTATTAAATTGCTCCCTTAACCGAGAATAAGCTCCGACGGTTTTATAACAGGTTGATGTTCCTGCTGCACTCAAAGCTGGCAATGAAATACCGCGGCCTTCAGATAAACACTCCATGAGCATTTGCCATCCTTGACCAGCCCTATCTCGGCCACCAATGATCCAGTCAATCGGAACAAAAACATCTTGCCCTCTTGTTGGGCCATTCATAAAAGACTGGTTAGCTGGCAAATGACGACGACCAGTCTCTACGCCAGGCGTATTGGTGGGGACTAAACAAACTGTAATGCCAAGTGACTCTTTATCTCCAAGTAAATGTTCTGGATCATAAAGCTTAAAAGCCAACCCCAAAACGGTGGCAACAGGAGCCAATGTTATGTAGCGCTTATCCCAATTTAAACGAATACCTAATACAGTTTTCCCACTATAAGTACCATTACATACAACGCCACGATCTTGAATAGAGCCTGCATCTGAGCCCGCGACTGGACTCGTTAAGGCGAAACACGGTACCTCTGATCCATTAGCAAGGCGCGGCAAATAATGTTCTTTTTGCTTGTCAGTACCATATTTAAGTAGAAGCTCTGCAGGCCCTAATGCATTTGGCACCATCACTGTCACTGCGGTTGTTCCCGAGTGTGTACCTATTTTAGTGATGATGGCTGAATTAGCTAACGCACTAAACTCCATGCCACCATATTCTTTTGGAATAATGAGGCCAAAAAATTTATTCTTTTTAATATACTCCCAAACTTCTGGGGAAAGATCTTTCGTTTCTTGTTGCATCATCCATTCGTCTCCCAGAGCGTGTAATTCGCTGACTTCATTATCATAGTAGCTTTGTTCCTCTTCAGACAGTGCATCGCGTTTAGCACTAAGCCATTTTGACCACTGAGGATTTCCTTGAAAGAGATCGGCTTCCAACCATGTGTCTCCTGCTTCTATCGCTTCCTTTTCAACAGAGCTCATAGGTGGTAAGACTTGACGAACAATGTCAAAGGCTTTGCTTGAAATATATTTTTTTCGAATTAAGGGTAAGTGCAAGGGCAAAAAGCTAGCGATAAACAATGGCCAAAGTAATAGCGCTAACCATGCGATAACACCGGTTGCCTGCAAGACAATAAGTGTCAAAGCAATCGCCGCAGTCCAAATCATTAAATTTGCACCCCAATAAGCGAGCGACCATAACCCAGCGACTAATAATAAGCCTGTCGTTAACGTTCCCATAAATAGCTTCCTTTCTTAACTCATCTTTAAAATACTATGTGCCTAGCCTCATTGTTCACACGCACAATTTCATTTATGAGGACCTTAAAATACATATCTAACTGACATGCGTAAGTTTGTAAACTTAAAAAATGAATATACCTATGAAAGGAACGCTAGTGAATTTACAACACAATGTCAACTTTCCTATGTTAGCTTGAAAAATGATAAGTTAAATTAAGTTGAAAATACGAGTCATTCCTAAAAACATAAAGAGGATCTGTCTTTGATATATTATCAAACAATGATGCTTCTAAACTAACCTTAAAATTTTGAGCTAAACGCCTACTTGCTTCTATCCTGTAACTTCTGCTTGAGTGATGCCTATCAATCAAAGTAAAAACCAATATCTCTGTTGCAGGGATATCATTGAAAGCAAGTCTAGCCCCTAATGCCAGATCATCATTAAAAGGCTGAGGGCTTAATCGGTTTCTAGAATCATAGTGATATTCAGTGACAAGCCCTATATCTTTAGGCGTATCAAAGATGCCATACCACGTATACTCAAAGCCTGCGACCATCGCGTGATAGGTTGGCCCCTGATTTTGGCGCCTATAGCCTTCAAATTTCCAAAGCCAGGCATCAATAGTTGCTTGAACATCTAAACTATACTGCGTAATAATGTCATAGAGCGGTGCAAGCTTAGGGGTTAAACCTATGGCTGCAGGGATAAAACGAGGCTCCCTAGAAGTTCCATGAAAAGCACTTAATCCAACATCCCAGATATCCAAACTATGTGACCAACGAGCTGCCCAATCCAGATGTTTTTTTTGTCTAGTTGACTCATAAATGACTAAGTCCTTATCTACCACTGGCATCGTACGCAAGCGCCCTTTTGATCCAGGAAACGTTCTCTCCCTAAAGAAAGGAAGTATGAATCCAGTGAAAGTCCCAGATTCTGTCACGAGTGAAGCTTTAAGCATTGGCTGCCCAAGTTTATCCTCTTCATCAGGGTTCTCAATCAAATCTGTTTGATTAATGATATCGATAAGATGTCTAGACTCGGCAACCCCCCAAAATACTTTACCTATGCCTAATTGGACGTCCCAGTTATCTTTGACATAAGTATAATTTAACTCTCGAATATCACCATGAGTGCGTAGAGAATCTCGCTGATCATACCTAAAGAAAAATTGGCTATTGAAAATATGTTTGCCATTTTCTGACTCATGAAAAATCTCTGGCTGAACATAAGCTGATCCATGATTGCGAGCTTGGTGCTCTAAACTTTGATTTGGGAAACTACGCATTTCAAAACCAACTTCACTTTCCCACTCTAAAGCTTTGACTAATACGGGAAACAGCACAAACACTAAGAGTAAAAAGTGCTTTAACATTATCTGGCTCTCTTCAAACTGGCTTGCGTAAAGTCATTTTGATCAAATTGATTTCCAAACTGATAATCGCTCCATTTGATCATGGTACTTTTCCCAGTGATATGATTGACCATCGTCGAATCTAATGAGCGCCAATATTTACCCTTATATTTTTTATAGTCACTAAGCTCTAATGTTTTTAAATGACTATCCTTCCTGTCGTAAAAGTCTACCTTCCAAACACGGTACTCGGCTGTGTCCAGCCAAACCACTTGTCTTTTATATCCGGAGTTTTTATCTGTTGGATACCGCTCTATCACGAAACAAGGTTTGCCCCTATAGGTTTCATTTCTAATATACTGATAAGTATATTTTTCAACCTCTTGAGAATTAAAATCCTCATAAGCAAATTCTGAGCCTACAAAAGGGCCGGACTGATTGCTCGAGGAGATACGTTTAACTCTTTTTAAAGCAGGCAGATATAACCATTGGTCATCACTGTGCCCTTTATGGGTAAAAGTCAGTAACGCTGTTCCTTTAACATCTCCAGGACTATCAAAAATAATTAGGCTTTTATCGCCATCATCCTTTCCTTCTAAGGTTTTAATACGCATACTTCGTTCAGCTTGTTGACCTGATTTACTTTTCAAGATCATGAGCATAGATGCTTTGGAGTCTCCGAAACCGATATCTCGCTTATCAGCTTCTGTGGCAATAGATAGCCCTTTTTCTTGCATCGATTGGGCCTGTATGCCAAAAGATATGAGTGCCAGACAACTTGCGATAATAAAAGTTTGTAAACGTACCATAAATTCTACCTTTGAATTTTGTGTAAACAACCAATGTCTACGATTTATCTTTCGAAAATTTCATTAGCAAGGCTGGTAAAAACAATAAATCTACCGCCAATGCTATCAAGATTGTGATGGCCGTTAGAAGCCCCATGGTGGCATTTAGCTTAAACGATGAAAACGATAAAATCCCAAAGCCAACAACCAAAACGACTGTCGTAACCATAAGGGCCCTGCCAACCATATGAAAGGCGTATTGGACAGCTTCCTGAGGTGGATGTGTCTTACGCGCATATAAGTATTTACTCATAAAATGAATTGTATCATCCACAATAATGCCCAGTGTCATCCCTGTGACAACAGACAAACTAAGACCAACCTCACCTATAAAAAAGCCCCATAGCCCAAAAGCAATACCAACTGGCAGCAAATTAGGCAATAAACTTAATAGCCCATATTTGACTGAGCGAAAAGCAAAAATAAGCATGACAGAAATGAGAATTAATGCAATGGTTGTCCCCATTAACATGCTTCGAATATTCGTAAAACCAATATAAGCAAACATGACATCTGGGCTTGTCCCTGCCGAGTGCATGTTCAGTGGAAAATGCTCTTTTTGATAAGCCTGAATCCTTTCTTCAATGTTTAACAGCTCATTTGTGGAAACTTTCCTTAAGACGACTTGAACTCTCGTGGCTGATTTATCAATATTGACTTGGTTATTGAGATCTAACCCATAAGGCAACGACAACTCATAAAGCAACAAATATTGAGCCGCCAATTGTTTATTAGCTGGAAGTTTATAAAAAGCATCATCGTCACTATGTAAACTTTTGTTGAGTCGTTTGAAGGTGTCCGTTATCGTTGAAATTTGAATAACCTCTGGTTGTTGCTTAAGCCATAGTGCAAAATCTTCAACTTTTTGTAAGTAGATTGGTTCAGAGATACCTTCCGCACCATTGGCTTTCAATGAGTAATTGAGAGTGCTTATTCCAGTTAAGTGCTTAAGGGTATAATCAGCGTTTTGGCGAAACTCAAGTTTTGGCGAAAAATAATCAACCCAAACATCATTAAGTTCATTTCTAGGAATAAAACAAATAGAAACGGCAACCACCAAACTAACACCCCAAAATATTGGCGTTCTAAATTGAACCACGCACCGCCCTAAAGCTTCTGTCAGACTTTGACCGACGAGGGTAGGTCGAACTTTAAGGGGCAACAGCACCATCAGTGCAGGTAATACGGTCAGAGAAAAAATGAAGGCCCAAATAACGCCCATAGCCACAATATTGCCTAGCTGTCGAAAAGGAGGGGCGTCAGAAAAATTAAAACTTAAAAACCCCAGCACTGTGGTAACACTGGTTAAGAAAATGGGCTTCAAATTAAGCTGTATGCTATGAAGTAGAGCCTCTCGCTTTTGCGACTTGTGTTTGTACGCTAGAAAGAAATTACTTAACAAATGCACACTATCGGCAACAGCTAAAGTCATAATCATAATAGGGGCTGCTAGCGTCGCTGAATTAATCGTAAATCCGAACCAACCCGCCAACCCTAAAGCTGGCAGAACAGACAAAATCACCACCACCATCACGATAACTGCAGATAATACACTTTTAAAAAGCAAAGCAACACCAAGAAAGATAGCGATAAACATAAGCGGTAATAACGTTTGACTATCACTGACAGAAGCATCTGAAAAAGCTTGATTTTGCATGACAACGCCTGTCAATCTAAATTCAATATCAGGGAACCTTGATTGGAATGTTTCTTTTAAGGATATGGCTGCCTTTGCTATCACTGGCACTTCGACAGCATCATTCTTTCCTGGTAATTGAACGGTTACATTGACACCTGTCACATCAGCCTTTGATGATATTAAACGATGAACAAGTAAGGGCTCTTGGATGGCAATCAACCTTGCCTTGTCTAAAGCTTCGCTTGATAGAGATAAAGGGTTTTCAACCAAATCCTCGACAATAAGCTCATCACCCTGAGAAGATGTATGTTGATAATTAGTGACCGAATCAACTCGAATTGAAAAAGGAAGCTGCCACGCAGCCTCTGTGAGTGCTTGGATCGCAAGCAGCGTCTCATGCTCAAATACTTTTCCAGATTTAGGGCTTAGAACAAATAAAACATTGTCATTTTTAGTGTAAGTATTCTGTAGATCTTCAAAGGCATGTAAATGCGGATTCTGCTCACTAAAAAAAATGCGATAGTTTGAGCTAAAAACTAATCGAGTAGCGCCATAGCTCACCAGAAAAAAAATCACCAGACATATCAACAAAACTGTTTTAGGGTATTGCAGATATTTGGCAAACAGTTTTTCCATAGTGGCCCTTAGGGTTTAATAAGACTAGCTCTATGTAGCTTAACTCGAGATAATACACGATTCCTATTATTTTTTTTAGTTTGATTGATGACATGCCTGCTGTGTAATGATACGCTGTAAGCATATAGACATAGAGTAATGAATTGAATGGCAATAAACATGCCCTTCGAGGCTAGGTGTAGGAAAGTTATGGCTTTTAATCTCATCCCCAAAATAGGTCAGTGGTATAAACATTATCTGGCTGACAGTATCTTCGAGATTGTGGCTTATGACGAAGACGAGGGCCTCATAGAAATTCAATATTTTGCAGGTGAAATAGAAGAGATCGATGTAGATGAATGGCGAGAATCTGATCTTGATGAAATTCCTGAGCCAGAGGACTGGTCTGGACCCTATGAGCTTAGCAAAGAAGATGTCTACTACTCAGATAATCCTCTGCATCCAGAAAATTGGTCTGGGCCATTAGCTGGCATTGAACCAGAGCAAGAAGATTGGTATTAATAAAAAAAAATATATTAAAGTAAAAATGTACAGTTTTTTTCAATTCATTTTGTATTTTATTTCCTAATATTCAACAGCTAAGCTTTCAAAGTTGCGCAGCTCACAACGTACTAAAGACACGTTTTATTGCCAAAAAACAAAAAAATTCCTCTCAAATTTTCATGATGGCTGTTGCGAAAATAAGAAAAATGCTCTATTTCTTAATAACTCAGACCTGTTTTTTTTAGGGCTGATAATAATATTGTATTTCGTGTGACTAAATAAACTAAGTTAAGTTATAGTGTTACTTGGGCAAGTAGGCTTTGAAGGATTAAAGCTTAACTGGTGTTTCTGTAACTATGAACAGGATTTCAAAGATGACTACCAGCACGCCATCAACTTCTGGGGAGTTAACCCAGCGCCAAACGGAAGTATTGCAAGTTATTCGCAATCACATAGAATCAACCGGTGCACCGCCAACGAGAGCGGAAATTGCTAAGCAATTAGGATTTCGCTCAGTTAATGCTGCGGAGGACCATTTAAAGGCTTTAGCTCGTAAAGGAGCGATTGTCCTTTCTCCTGGCACTTCAAGGGGGATACAACTTTCAGAAAAGCATGGTTTGGGCTTACCTATGGTTCGCCATTACTCTGCTGAAAGACCAGTATTCTCTGAAAAAAACTTTGAAGGTCGACTACGCATTCAAAATGAGTGTTTTGACTTAAAACCTAACTTCCTTTTAGAAATGAAAGGGCTATCTCTACGAGACTCTGGCATTAACGACGGAGACTTACTTGCTGTTCATGCAACCAATGAGCCTGCACAAGGGCGTATTGTGATTGCAAAAGTTCGCGGTAAAGTAGAAATTAGAAGGTATTTCTTCACGAATGGGCAGATCATCTTAAAAGCTGACCACCCTGATTTTGAAGATGTTATTATACATTCACCTCATGAGTTAGTGATTGAAGGAATTGCTGTTGGCGTCATTCGTACCCAACTGTAACCTTTTTGGGCGCTTTTATAGCGCCCATCATTTTCTTTATCGTATCTTACTAGTTATAGTTCGATTTAGATTTGGTTAAAAACTATGAAACGCATAGTATCTTTATTAATTGCCCTAATCGTTTCACACCTCAGTTTGAAAGTTTATCTTTATTACCAAATTTCCTCAGAGGTTGACAGTTTTATTGCGCAAATGGATCCTTTCGCGAAAGTAGAATACAAAGGCATATCCACCTCTTTTTTAAATCAGTCTTTTTCAGTCAATCATATCGAAGTCTCTTTAGCTCAATCCGTGTCGCCAATACATATCGAAAAAATTTCTATTTTTGGTGCCAAGCTATTCAATCAAAAAGATTCATGGTTTAAAACGCTTGATTTTAGTCAGGAAAGCTACCAAGGATTAATGGTTCAAAATTTAAGCTTTGATATCAATGAGCTTATCCCTTATGAAAATTTATATAAGACTAATAAAGTCGATAGCTTCAATCCCACCACTCTAAAAAAATTGGGATACAATCGTATCAACACTGATATCGCTTTGACTCTTAGAACTTACCCTGAGACCAAGAATATCGAAATTTTATATGAGCAATCCTATGAAAAAATGTTTGAATTTGGGCTAGAGGCCACTGTTGCGGCATCACAATATAGCACGGAAACTCTTAATCCCAGATCAGCCTATCGTGACTTCCAGCTCATTAATGCTTCCGCATTGTATAAAGACAATTCTTTTTTAAATAAATTTTTTACAGCCCAAGCAGCTAGCCTAGGCGTTTCTCTCAGCGATTATAAAGAAAGCATCCTAGAGTCAATTAAAACCCAATTAAAAACAAATAAGCTAGATTTATCTCCAGCACAGGCTATGGTTATTGAAAACCTGGTAAACAATCATAAGGCTGTCAAGATAAGCATTACTCCCTCAAATCCATTGGGCATACAGGCTATCAGCCATCTTCATCTTTACCAACCTAATGATGTTGCTAAAATGCTCAACTTAGAGCTGTCGAATCAAGACTAAGAAAATTCTTTATCAACAAATGCCCATCGACCGTAAGAATAGACTCTGGATGAAACTGAACCCCATAGGTATCATAGTTTCTTACTTTAAGACCCATGATCATATCATCTTTGTTTTTTGCTATGACTTCTAATTGATGAGGTAACTCATCTAAGGCAACAATCAGCGAATGGTAACGACCAGCCTTCATGGGGTTTGGAATGTTGTAAAAAATACCTTGCTCGTTGTGTAAAATTCTTTCCGGCTTCCCGTGAGCAACATGCCTCGTAGGCTGTACTTTCCCCCCAAAGACATGGCCTATGACCTGGTGCCCTAGACAAACGCCTAGCACCGGTATATAGCGATAAAACGCTATGAGAGCTTCGATGCTTATGCCTGCTTCGTTTGGACCACACGGGCCTGGTGAGATAATAAGATGAGTGGGCTTAAGACTTTTAAGCTCCTCTATAGATATTTTGTCGCTACGAACAACTTTTGCCTGACTTCCGAGCTCTTCAACATACCTAGCTAGATTAAAAACAAAAGAATCTCTATTATCAAGAACCACAACCATCAAACGCCGCATCGCACAACTACCCTACATTCATCTAAAGATCTTCTATGCTTAGTTAACAACCCCAAAAGCAATGTAGCACCCATTTATGAGATGCCTTTTATATCAGTTCTTACTTGTTCTTAGTTTTGTCACTTGCAGTGCAGGTGCACAAATACATACAACACCTGAGAATCAATCACGTCTACTCTTTCTAGCAGCAGAAAAAGCGCTCAAAAATGACGATTTGAAAACTTATACCCTTATTTCTAACCAATTAAAAGATTATCCCCTGATTTCATATCTAGAATACCAAAACATAAAGAAAGAAATCCAACTTGGGTATCAAGATCCAACTCAAGGACTGCCCTATCCAAAACTATTAAGTGCTCAGCACACGTTTGCCCATTCCCCATTATGGCTCTTTGTACTTAATCGATGGCTCGCCATTGAAGCCAAGCATCAACGCTGGGATAGTTTTACAAAGGGGTATGCTTTAAAGAAAGAAACCATACCAACCAATGAGGTCAGTTGTCATGCCCAATTTGCTTTGTACCACACAACTGGGAACTTAAATCCACTTAAAGAAGCCCTCCCTTTATGGCTTGTTGGCTATTCTCAACCAGCAAGCTGCGATGATCTTTTTGAGCAAATGTTAACGCACAAAATCATAAAACCACACCATATTGCGCAAAGATTCTATCTAGCTTCTGAACAAAAGAATTTTAATCTCGCTCAATATTTGATCAAATTAATGCCTAACACTGATAAAAATGTGTTCAAAACCTGGTTGAATATTGCGAAAAACCCTGATCTATTGAAAAAAAATCAGCTTCAACAAAGCATCAATAAATCTATCTATAAAAACAAGATTTATCAAAATTTGTTTTACCATCTAAGTAGAAAAGATGCTTTGATCTCAAGAGATCTCTTCTCAAAGATTGGTCCATCACTACCAATCAAAGAGACAATCAAAATTGAAATTACACAAGACATCGCCATCAGACTTTCACATTTAAAAGATCCAAGTGCTTTAATATGGCTCTCGAGTATCCCCCCCTCTCACTTAAATCCAGTCGCGAGTGAATGGCTTGTTCGTTTGAACTTAAAAGATAAAAATTGGCCCAAGGTGATTGAAATCATTGATTCTATAGATCCAATCATTAGCTCAAAGAGTGCTTGGCAATATTGGAAAGCCAGAGCTTTTTTAGCGTTAAATGAAGCGCCAAAGGGGCTAGCCATACTGAACGAGCTTGCTACACACCGTCACTATTATGGCTTTTTAGCAAGCGAGCATTTAAAAAAGCCCCACACCCTAGGACACGCGCCTCTGATGCTTGATGTCAACCTATTAAATAAGATGGTACAAGAGCCTCTATTTGCTAAAGTAGAAGAGCTTATGATCCTTCATCGCCGCCTATCAGCTAAACGAGAATGGTATCACTACCTAAAGCAATTAAATGACGATGAAAAATTGTATGCTGCTAAAATAGCTCATTCTAAGGGATGGCATGATCTCGCGATTATGACCTTATCCAATTCGACACAGAAAAATGACTTATCCATAAGATTCCCACAAGGTTATAAGGAAACTATTCAAAAATATGCTCTCAAGAACAATATTGACGAAGCATGGGTATACGCCTTAACCAGGCAAGAAAGTGCTTTTAATGCCAAAGTTCGCTCTCCAGTAGGCGCCACAGGTCTCATGCAGCTTATGCCAAGTACCGCACAGTACGTTGCTAAAAAAAATCAGTTACCTAATCCGAGCATTTATAGTTTAACCTTGCCCGAAACGAATATTGAACTAGGCACAAAATACTTAGGCTCTCTTCAGGAGAGCTTTAATGGACAAATGATCCTTGCAACCGCCTCTTACAATGCTGGCATCAATCGCATTATCGGTTGGTTACCACAAGAACCTACCGATTCTGATATTTGGATTGAGAATGTACCTTACCATGAAACAAGGCACTACATAAAAAACATCCTAACCTATATGGGTATTTATAAGTCAATGATGGGGGAATCTTTTAGACTTTCCTCTGTCATGAAACCAGTTTCGAAAGAGAATGAAGGATCCAAAAAGCCATAATCACTGAACATGAAGGTGATTCATGCCTATTGGCTGCTCAAGAGAACTTGAATAATCTATCTTTAGATCTCTAGTGCGATAGGATGATATTTACCCATGGCTTTTCTTTTCAACATGAATTAAGGGTAGCGAAATGGTAAAGGTTGTCCCTTTGCCAACCTCAGATTGGACAAACATTTTTCCTTGGTGCTTGGATTCAATAATAAAGAACGAAACACTTAACCCCAAGCCGGTGCCAACTCCAACTTCTTTCGTCGTAAAGAAAGGTTCAAAAATGCGCCCCAAGTGCTTTGCATCCATCCCTGGACCATTATCAGTTAGAAAGATATGAACAAAGTCTTTATCGCAAGACGTCGTCACTGTAATGCAGGGAGCTGTATTTTCAACTTGTTCATGCAAAGCTTGAGCTGCATTGCGTAAAAGATTTAAAATGACTTGCTCCACTTCAGAGGAGACACATGGCACAAAAGGCATGCCTTCTTCATAGTGCTTGTGCATCGCAATTTTTCTAAAATCATAACTTTTTGCCATATCATAATCATTGGCAGCAAGACTAATACTTCTATCTAGGATTTGGTTGACATCAGCGTTATTAAAGAAAACATCATCATTTTTACGAGAAAACTGCAACATATTTTTAACAATTTTAGCAGCGCGCTCTCCACTGTCTTGAATGCCTTCAATAAACTTGATAATCCCTCTTTTTTCTAAGTAGTCATAGACTAACTGAACTTCTATCCCAAGAGAGTGAGCTTCTGATATATTTTTTGGTAATTTAGGATCAATACGCCTTATTAAATTTTGGGTACTTTGCAAAACACCCCCCAAAGGATTATTAATCTCATGAGCCATACCCGCGGCCAAACCACCCACAGACATCATCTTTTCTGTTTGAACCATCATATTTTCCATACGAACATGGGTCGTGACATCGTCTAATCTAATCACAGCACCAGGATTTTCATTTTGTGTTAATGGATAGATAAGAATATTATAAAAATGCTCCTTTTCATCAATAAACATCTTAACTTTTTCTATCTGTTTGACTTCTTGAGACCCAACACTTGCTTTCAGATCATCCACATACTCTGAGATCATTGGTAATACTTTATTTAGCTCAAGATGACGAGCCTCGTCTACAGGTATGCCTGTCAAACGAACAGCAGCAACATTCCATTCTTTAACACAATAATTTTTATCGACACAAATTAAAGCTGATGGCATGGAGTTGATGATATCGTCTAAATGATTCCGTATTTTTTTCAGATTGTTCGTCGCCATAAGTCTTTGAATGGCTTCTTCTTCTAATCGTTTTTTTGTTGACTCAGTGGCATCTAACAAAAATTTTACTTTTCGATATGAGTCTTCAGAAAGCTCTAGTTGTAAAGCATGAGCGTCTTCAAAATTTTGAATTTCATTAAGCATGGCATTAAACGAATCTGTAAAAACACCCAACTCATCATCATCTATTTTAGTAACTCGTAGCTTAAAGTTTTTCTCTGTCGCAATCTTATAAACAGCCTCTGTAAGACTCTTGATTGGTGAAGTGATGTTTCGCGAAAGACGTTTGGCTAGAAAGAAAATAGCCATTAATAAAAAGAGAACAATAAATAGCCCAAGCATAGAGGCTGCGTAGACATGTTTATAAAAGAAATTTTGATTAGGCTTTATGACAAAAGTTCCTATTTTGACACTATCTTGATAAAGGGATCGACTATAAAATGAATCACTAGCATTTGATTTTATATAATCTTGATAGCTCAAATCTAAAGTTTGCGGGCTGCTGAAAAATGGTTTGCCATCTTCTTTAAATAGTGCAATCTCTGAAATAGCTTCGTAACCTGCAATTTCTTTATAACTATTAATCAAGTAGGAAGTATCATTGTCTAAAAGACTACGAATACTTTGATCGGAAACAGAGCTTTTAATTAAATCATATTGTTGTAAATATTCTTTTTTTGTCACTGAATAGTCATACGCTAAAAAGGCTGACATGGTTATCATTAAAGTGAAGAGATTCGTTATCATAAAACTTTTTAATAATTTTCCACTTAACGATCTCTTGACTGTACTTTTGCTCAGTTCCATGTTTACCCCAATCATGCAAAATGCCTTTTAGTGTTACTTTTTGAATATATACTATTATTAGAAATATTAGGTAATATGAGCCGTCACTCACATGAAAAACCAAGCCAAGAAGCAAGTTCAGCACTTTTCACTTAACTTGAATATCAATCAACTTTATTCTTTTAAGAATGTTCAGTTTCGCAGCCTCAATGAGGCTCATGAATATGCGCAAGCATTAGCATTAGCATGCCCCAATCCTGCTTTAGCAGCCATGGGCCTTACTGAAATTTTTCTAAATGCTATTGAGCATGGTAATTTAGGGCTTAACTATAATGAAAAAGCTAGTTTTAAATCTTTTGAAGATTGGCTTAACGAAGTGAATCGCAGACTTCTACTAAGAGAGAATATCCATAAATACGTTAAAGTTGAAGTAGAAACAAATACAGATCAAATTAAATTTACAGTCACTGATTGTGGATACGGGTTTGATTGGGAAAAATACCAAAAGGGAAACAACATGTCTATCACGAATAGAAATGGTAGAGGTATCATCCTAGCAAGTAACCTTGCCTTTGACAAAGTAACCTATTTTCCACCCGGCAACAAAGTAGAATGCCTTATCCACCGTTCATCATATAACCTGCCAAGTTTGCCGAGACATCATTTCTGATAGTGAAATGCTCTTAGAGCGCTCTTTCATCTGCAACTCATAAACTGGTCGTTGTACTTGTTTAAAGATACCTGTAACAACTGGAAAATCAGCCCCAGTTTTAGAAGCTAGAGCCCAAAGTAGCTCTTCTGATAAGTTCTCTCGGTGCATGATAGCCTTTTGAGTACCCGCTAGATCAATCGCTAAATGGCCATCATCTAGGAAAATACTTTTTTCCTGAGATTCTCCGAAAATCATGGGTTCACCAGGTCGAAGAAATAGCGTATTTGCTGCTCTGCTTGCTTTATCATGGATCTTAGAAAAAGCACCATCATTGAAAACATTACAATTTTGAAATATTTCTATAAAGGATGTGCCCTGATGCTTCACGGCTTTTTCAATGATTTCTCCAAGTCCTTTTGCATCAATATCAATCGCTCTTGCCACAAAACTTGCATTCGCACTCAAAGCAAAGCGAACAGGATCTAAATCTTGCTCTAAACTCCCTTGTGGTGAAGATTTAGTTTTTTTACCCACTTCGGATGTTGGAGAATATTGCCCCTTCGTTAAACCATAAATGCGATTATTAAATAGCAAAACTGTTACATTCACGTTACGACGAATTAAGTGCATTAAGTGATTGCTACCGATGCTTAAGCCATCACCATCTCCTGTGACAACAAAAACTGTCAAGTCAGGATTCGCTAATTTAAGACCTGTCGCCATGGTTGGAGCTCGCCCATGGATCGTATGAAACCCATATGTACTTAAATAGTATGGAAAACGGCTTGAGCACCCGATACCTGAAACAAAAACAATGTCTTCTTTAGGGATCCCCAACATCGGAAGCGTTTTCTGCATCGTAGATAAAATAGCGTAATCCCCACAACCTGGGCACCAACGAACTTCTTGCTCTGAAATAAAATCTTGGCGTTTTAATACTGTTGGAATTGATTTAGTCGTTGCTGGCATGGTCATACGATTGGCTCACTCAAATACTTAGATAAGGCTAACTCTATTTCTTCAACCTGAAAGGGCTGTCCCATCACTTTTGAATGGCACCGAATATCTAGCAAATACTTAGCTCTTAAAATAGAAGCTAACTGTCCTTGATTTAACTCAAAAGTCATGATTTTCTTAAATGATTTCATATATGACAAGAGATCTAAAGGTAAGGGGTTTAAATGACGAAGGTGAATAAAGCTAATTGATGCACCCTGCTCATGCAAAGATTGTACGGCCGTTAGCAGCGCCCCATAAGTTGAGCCCCAACCAATCACTAAAAGTTCACCACTGGCATTACCAACTAGCTCAACAGCATCGTAATCGTTGGCTATGGCTTGAATTTTTTGGGATCTTATATCTGTCATCTTCTGGTGATTCTCAGGAGAGTAGCTAATATCACCTGTGCTCTCTTGCTTCTCTATTCCACCAATTCTATGCTCGAAACCTGCTTGAGAAGGGCAAACCCATGGCCTTGCTAAAGTCTTTGGTGAACGTGCATAAGGCTCAAAGCGCCCTTCTTTTGGTAAAGTTGGTGTTTCTATCACTTCTCTTTCCATGGGCTCACTAGGAATACGCCAAGGCTGAGCACTGTTAGCCAGATAAGCATCACTCAAAATAATGACTGGTGTCATATATTTGACAGCAAGACTAAAAGCCTCAAGGGCAGTTTGATAGCCATCCTTTGGATCTTTGGGAGCCAATATAGGTAATGGACATTCGCCATGACGGCCATACATGGCCATCAACAAATCGGCCTGCTCAACTTTGGTTGGCATGCCAGTTGAAGGCCCAGCTCTTTGCACATCGATGATAACCATAGGCAGCTCAACCATAACAGCAAGACCTATCGTCTCAGCTTTTAAATCCATCCCTGGTCCAGAAGTGGATGTAAGAGCTAAGCTGCCAGCAAATGCAGCTCCTAATGCGGCGCCTGCAGCGGCCATTTCATCTTCTGCTTGGAAGGTTGTAACCCCTGTTTGTGCAAACCAATGCAGAATATCAGAAGCCGGAGTAATGGGATAACCTGCAACGAATAGATCTCTATCAAATTTTTGCTGTGCAGCTAAAGCACCTAAACATAAGGCTTCATTCCCATTAATTTGGCGCCAAGTACCCGCTTCTAGATTGGCAGCCTCAACGATGTATGGCTCTGTTAGCATTTCTATGGTTTCGGCATAATGAAACCCTGCTTTTAAGGCGCAGGTATTGGCATCAATTAAGGCATTGTTTTGTGAAAATTTTAACCCTAGCCAATCTATGATGGATTGCAGTGATCTTTGATAAGCCCAACAACTAATGCCTAAAGCAAAAAAGTTTTTACATTTTCTTTGAGAAGCCCGCGATAACTCTGAATCTTTGATCGCCTCAAAAACTAATGTGGTTATCGGCGCTTTAATCAGCCGGTAATCACACATTTGTGGGCTTTCTAATGGATCCATCTCAAGACCAGCTTTCTTGAAATCCTTTAATGTAAATTTATCAATATCAACAATGACTAAACCTTGCTTTTTAACTTTAGCAAGCGATGCCATCAAAGCTGCTGGATTGAAAGCAACTAAAGCATCTAACTTATCTCCTGGTGTATGGATATCTAAGGAAGAAAACTGCAATTGAAACCCTGAAACCCCAGCCACCGTTCCTGACGGCGCTCTAATTTCAGCCGGGAAATCAGGAAATGATTGAATCGTGTTACCCGCGACAGCGGAAGCTTTCGTAAATCGTTGGCCTATGACTTGGATCCCCTCCCCCGAGTCCCCAGCAAAACCGATAACAGCTTTATTTAGCGTGCGTGGATCCTGGTTTTTCTTTGATTTTGACATAAAAATTTACTGGCTTATTATTTTGCCCAAGATTATAACAGGAACTAACAAACGCGCCCAATAGCCGCTGATAATTTGATCTGCAACAAATAGTTCGTTGACTACCTATCTTGCTTAAAAAGACATATCAATTAACTAGAGCAAGTTGTTAAAATAGATCATAAGATGCAACAATCAAAAATTAAAACATATTATTAACGGCAGTTTGTGTAATAGCTACTTAAACAGCGAAATCTAATAAAAAAGGATTTGAAATGAGACGAATCATCTTTAATCAAAAAGGTGGGGTTGGCAAGTCAACTATCACTTGTAACTTAGCAGCCATTTCTGCAGAGCGCGGATTAAGAACCCTGGTCGTTGATTTAGATCCACAGTCTAATTCTACACAATACTTGATGGGCCAACACGCTGCTAAAATGAGCCCAACGTTAAGTGATTACTTCCAACAAATATTGAACCTTGAGTATAACAAAGATAAAGCGAATGATTTTATCCACCCAACCCCTTTCAAAAATCTTTTTATATTACCGGCAAGTGGCCATCTTGAAAACTTGCAACAACCCCTTAATGCACGAGAAAAATTATTCAAACTACGTGCTCTTTTAGATCAATGTGCTCACTTTGATGCGATCTATATGGATACACCTCCAGCTTTAGGGTTCTTAACACGTTCAGCCCTTATTGCTGGTGATGCTTGCCTTATTCCTTTTGACTGTGATTTATTCTCACGTAATGCTATTTATAACCTCATGCGTGGTGTCACAGAGATTAAAGAGCACTTTAACCAAACTCTAAGAGTCGAAGGGGTTATCGTCAACCAATTTCTTGCTTCTGCTAGTTTGCCACAAAAACTAGTCGATGAATTAAAAGTAGAAGGTCTTCCGATTATACCAACCTACATCACTCAAAGTGTGAAAATTCGAGAGTCTCATGATAGTGCAAGCCCCATGATCCACTTTGCCCCTAAACATAAAATCACATCAGAATTTTTAAGAATATTTCAAAGCTTACAGACAAATGAACAAACCCAACCTGATGCCTTTGAAACCATAGAATGCAAAGAAGAAATTTTAGCTTTATAATCAATTTTCAGCGAAAAAGCACTGCCGGAGTCATCACCAGATGACTCCGCTCAAATCAAAGTAAGACTTCATCAAGACATAGATGACTCAATAAGGCTATCATAATCAAAAGTCCTTACATCGAAATCAAACACTTCAACAACGGCATCCTTTTTTATCACGCCATACATATGTGGGAAAATTTCACCTTTAGAATTAGGCTCCCATTTGAGTCCCTCTTGTAATTTATCTATTTGAATTTTTAGAAGTTTACCATCCCTAAGCTGGGGAAAATACTTCATGGCAACCGGCTTTATTTGCTCGGCCTTGCTTAAATGAAGCATCTTATCTCGGTGGTCTAAATCCGAGCCTTTTTCAAAATTAAAATCTGCTCCATCGAGGAAGGACCATTGCTCCTTCGTAAGTACTTTATAGACAAATCTTGTGTTTAAAACTGATGAAATCATACTGATTGCTCCGCAAAGTTAATATCTCAATGAGCTTTTCTTAAATTGTACTCATCCTACAAAAAAAAGTATGTTGAATCAACACTTTATGAATAAATCATGCCTAATAATCCGTGGCGAAGCTAACCATCAGTGTAATTCCTTGTATTAACTTAAAACCAACTAAAAAACTTAAAATCTTTAACCACGTTTTTGCGAACAGGTCATAAAGCACTATTAACATGATTTAACTCATCTTTATAAGGTCATTCATACAGGCTAGCACACTAATTTTTGATTGAACCAAGGGTTTAAATGAACTTTTTGACTCTTGTATTGTCCAAAAAGGGTAAGGGTGAAGATATGGGGTAAAATAATGCCAGGCATTAATCAAAAACAACTGAGGGAACTTTTACAGGAGCTTAGTCATAATAAAGAAAAGGCAGCAAGTCTCCAAGCAAGGGTAGATCAACTAATCCTTGATGGTGTCAGTGAAGATCATGAAAATATAAGGTTCATTCAAAATGAAATGTCAGCACTCAAAGACGAAATGTGTCTCGATCAAGATGGCCACGTCAATTTCAAACAACTTCTAGTAAAAAATGGGTATAGCACAAACTTATCTGATGTAAGCTTCTTTTTGCCTCCAATCACAGTCGCCAAATCTCACGGCGTAGGTGAGTCTATATTTCATGCCAAAGATATACTAAAAGAAATCGATTTTGGAGGCTGTAACTTTAAAAAATGTGACTTCTCCTGGGTTAATATGAATGGTTCAAATTTGGCTGGTTGTAAATTTGATCAATGCACCCTAAACAACACTATTTTCCGAAAGTGTCAAATGCAAAATGCCGCTTTTCTCTATCAAGAGCAAGACCCGCGTCCTATGACAGATTGTGATTTCTCTGAATCTGATTGTTCAAGTATGACAGTCAAGAATGGGCATTTTCAATATGGTACTTTCTATAGGACTAATTTTTCAAACGCAAAAATGCCTTTTACTCGCTTTGAAGAAAGTACTTTTGTTGAATCCAATCCACAAGATATGGTTTTTGATCAATCTATCAATTTAACTTTTCAAGACTGTGCCATAGCCCAATCAGTGCTCGATAGTTTAAAAAGAAATGGGTATCTCATAGAAGACCAAGGACGCCAAAAAGTAGCCATTGTATGGAAGGCAGACTGGCCTGGTCACACAGCTGCAAAATTATTAAAGTACCTTAAAGCGCAAGGGATTACCCCAGTCAAAGTTGACTATAGCCCCGTCAGTATGGACAGTGAAAGCCTAAACGAAGATTTAAACAAGCTTTTAAACACCATAAGGGAAACAGATGACGAGAGTCCAATTCCTCAACAACTAGTTAGGCTCAATGGTGAAAATCCTGAACAAACCCCTACGATGAGTGCCATGAGAACTTATGCTCAGGGATTTATAGAGCTTTCAGATGGACTGATGATTCCTGGAGGATTAGATTTAGAAGGAGAACTTGAGGACAAAGAATATACTAAATTAGCACAACACCATACCGTTCATACTGAAGATAATTACATTCGATCGGTCCTTGAAGTGCAACTACTTTCACTCCAAGAGAAGAGAGGTGCTCCTGTCATGGGAATCTGTCGTGGTGCGCAGATGATTAATATGTTTTATGGCGGCACCTCTCATGAACACATTGAAAGCAATGTTAATGTGGTGCAAGCATTAGAAGCCCTACCTGAGACCAATGGCATCATATCCCATATCTATAGACGTAGCCCTCAAGCAGGGGCTGGCATTTCCTTCCATCATCAAGCTATGGATAGACTAGGCCAAGGATTGCAAGAGGTTATTGCAGTAGAGCAAGAAGTCGAAACACCTACTGGACCTAAAACGCAACATGTTACAAAAGCTGCGGAAGGGATATATCAGCAACCCGTCCTAGCCATTCAATATCACCCAGAAGTCTACACAGACGATATATATAGAGAAATTTTAGGAGAAGAAAACCCTCAACTCTTGGATGCTTTTGTGGATACAGTTCGTGCGCATAAGTCTAAACACATGAATGTGCTATCAGAAATTAACAAACTTGGGAGCTTATTAGCCGAGGGGGAAGCATTAAAGCCATCGCAAGTAAAAGCTGCCTCTACTAAAAGAACCGAGCCAACTTTGTCCCAAAGTCATGAAGCCGCTTGGGCGAGTCTTTCTTCTAAAGAGCCCGAAGCAAGAATTAAGAAGCCAAAGAAACCACGTAACATAAACCACAGCGAGCTATCCGCTTTACTCAAAGAAATAAAGCAAAAGCAATCCCAGCTAGAAGAGTATAGTAGTCGAATCCAGCAACTCGAGGGCTCAGGTGATCCTGAAGCTATTGCGAGACTACAGCAAGAAATCAAAAGCATTCAAGAATCATTATGCATGAATAATGAAGGCCGAATTCAATTCAACCAACTACTCAAAGATAGAGGTTTCAGCACAACT
Organism: uncultured Francisellaceae bacterium; assembly: GCA_964351745.1. GTDB lineage: Bacteria > Pseudomonadota > Gammaproteobacteria > Berkiellales > Berkiellaceae > CAYNJF01. The sequence goes on along the minus strand of CAYGPI010000020.1, from coordinate 8,669 downwards.
GTAAAAAATAGAAACTTCTCACTGAGAGGCAATACGATAAAAGCTTCAGTTGGTGCTGGAAGCAGCGTGATGCACGCTTATGACAATTTGAAAAGTATAGACTTTGAAGATATTGTTTTTGAACAATGTAAATTTCCAGACTGTAATTTTGATGGCTCATCCTTTACCAATGTAACCTTAAATCAATGTGACTTAAATCGAGCTGTTTTTAAATCTTGCGACATCACAGAAACTAAAATAACAAGTTGTGACATGGAAGATACCGATTTTTCTTATAGTAGCATGGAAGGCGTTGCATTCAAGTCATGCCACCTTACTTACGCAAATTTCTTTGATGCAACCCTTGAGCAATGTCAATTATCTAGCACCACCATAGAAAAGGCCTCGATGCTAGGTGCCGAATTTATTGATTTGACAGCTGATGAAAAAAGCCAGCTCAAAGACTGCGCCTTAACGCAAGAGCAACATGACACTCTTACAGCACAAAAAGTCACACTTAGTACTGACCCAAATCTAAAAAAGGTAGGCATTGTTTGGAAGGCTAATTGGCCAGGCCATACAGCAGCAAAACTTTATAAAATTTTAAAAGAAAAAGGGGTTGTCCCCATCAAAATTGAATATGAACCGCCCACGAATCAAATCAATGGCGAAGAGTTAAATATACAGATAAATATTCTCCTGGAGCAAGCACGCGATGACTTTCAAAAGGATAAAGACCAGTTTGACTTAGATATGAAAGTCTTCGATCAACAAACCCAAGATTACCAAACTAACTTGGATAAATTTGAAAATGGTGAAATCACGACGGCACCTAAACCTCCAAGACGTCCATCACCACCTAAAAGCATTCCACAAAGATTAGTAACCATGGCTCGTGAAAACAGTATTGATCTCAGTGAAGTATCAAAAACACTTGCTAATGCTAAATTATATGCTAGCCATATTGACGGGCTTATGATGCCTGGTGGATTAGATTTAGAAGGCGCCATCTTTAATGAGGATTATGATCCCACCATACCCGAACATCATACTGTGCATACGGAAGGCAATTTTCATAGGACGTTCCTCGAACTTTGCCTTGTTAGCGAACAGGAAAACAAAGGTGCCCCTTTCATGGGAATCTGTAGAGGTGCTCAGCTTGCTAACGGTTATTATGGTGGTAAAACCGCTGAGCATGTAGATGACCAAGTCAATGTCGTTCAAAGCTTAGAGCCTAAAGAACATGCTACTGGGGTGATTGCAGGTATCATAAGAAATAGTGATCAAGATCAAATTAGTGCTATTTCATTTCATCACCAAGCCATGGAGACGGCCGGCCATGGTTTAGATGAAGTCATGAGTATTGAAATGCAAGTTCAAGGTCAAGATGAAACTTCCCCAACAACAACCCAGCATATCATTAAAGCTTTAGAAGGCACGACTCAACAAGCAGTCATACTCACGCAATTTCACCCCGAAGTCAAAGAAGCTGACACGCTGAATGATCAGCTACTCAATGCACCAAATTCTGATCTCTTTGATGCTTTTATTGACTCTGTGGCCACAAGACAAGCCAAAAAATCTGGGCTACTAGAAGAAATTCAAAACTTGGGTCAAGCTTTAAATGGTTCACAGATGATCAGACCTTCTGATGTCACTAAGCGATCATTGCCCAAGCAAAAGCCAGGACTATTACGTAACATTACACAAGAAGAATTCAAAGCTCTAATTAAAGCTTCTTCAGAATATAACGAAGTCAAAACGCCTGGCGCTTTAAAGCTAAAAGATTTACTAAAAGAGCATGGATATTCTCCGACACTTAATAACATTGATCTCTCAATTTTGTCAATCACGATTAGACATCCCTTAGGGGCAGGTGTCAAAGTTACTCATGGATTGGAAAGATTAAAAGGGATTGACTACTCAGGGCTCACTTTGAATAACTGCTCAGCAGAAGGATGTAATTTTTCAGACTCAAAATTTAACAATGTCCATATTAATAATTGTAATTTTAATAAAGCTGTCTTTGAGAATTGCGAATTCTCAAAGACCAAAATAGTTAATTCTCATTTTGATGATGGCAATTTTGCGAAAAGTCAGTTTGAAAAGATGGACATAGAAAATTGTCAATTTCATTACACAGATTTTTCCTCGACTAGTTTTGAATCCTCCGTTAGAATTGATGCCTCAAGTTTTGAAGCTTGCGCCTTTGTTAATGCTAAGGATGAAGGTGCTCAATTTAGTTCGACAGTCCTAAAAGACTGCATACTCCCCTCAAAAGATCGCAGTTTCTTTGCCCAAGCTCAAAAAGAAGACTCAGATCCCCCTAGACCCGTGATGGGTATTTTGTGGGAGCCACATCATCCTGGACATACTGGGTATAAGGTTTATGATAAATTAAAAGCAGAAGGGGCCATTCCTTTACGCGTTAGTTACTTACCTGAAAATGAAGTCAATCTTGGTATCGATGAAGATGCCGGCTTGGAAGCTCAAGTTAAGCGAGCTTTAAGCCGCTATCAACAATTAGTCGAAGAGAAAAGCCCAATCATTGAAAATATGTCTAGAGCTCAATTCATTCTCAACCATGCCAGGGAAAACCCCGAGTCTAACCCTGATATTATGGCTATTATCAAAAGGGCAAAAGATTTTTGTAGTCAAACACATGGGTTTGTCATACCAGGTGGCGCCGATATTCCTCCTGATCTTTATGGTCAAGAAGCCCATGAAAAATCAAGCCCGGAAAAAGACTATATGCGATCCATACTAGAGTTTGCCGTCATTCAGGAGCAAAAAAATGAAGGCAAGCCTTTGATGGGCATTTGTCGAGGATGTCAAATTATCAATGTCTTTCATGGTGGTGATTTAAATCAGCGTGTCTACGATAGTAAACTCCTCTCTTGGATGGACAAGCATAAGAGAGTCTTTAATCCTAAAACCAGAGCTGTCGCACGTTACTTAGTACAAGGCATCGGAAAGATGGAGACAGTGCCTGGCACTGCTGGGACTATCCCTGGCATCTTAGATAGCTCTCCGTGGGTTGTCTCGTGTCATAATCAAGCCATTGGTGAGATTGGTGATGGTATATCTCCCGGTGATGCTTTGGAAGTTGTTGCCATTCATCAAGGAGTCGTCAAAGCAGCTCAATCTCAGTATGGTGCGCCTGTTATGATGACCCAGTTTCATCCTGAAATATCAAATGAAACAATGAGTGAAATGGCTCACTCTTCAAAGGCAAAAAATAAAGTACTCAATACTATCGGTGGCGGCATTCTTATGCAAATGTCATCAAAGAAAAATATTGATTTTATTAAAGCCATCGTAGAATCAGCAAAAACCAAGCAGAAACATCAGAATCAACTTATACAAGAGATAAAAGGCCTTGGTGAACAAACTGTATCCGAGGGTGTCGATAAGACTCCTTTGATCAAGCCTTCTTCTCTAAAGCAAAAGACTTCAGCAGTTTCTAAAAGCCCTATACCAACTCAGATCAATGCACTGACAAGTCGTTACCGATTTGAAAGGCGCCAACATCATCAAAAAAGAGCTAATCGATTTCCCTTTTTAAGAAAAACTATCGCTAGCGTCTATGCTTTTTTTGACAGAAACATAATTAATAGGAAAGCAGAAAAAACTATTAAAGCATTAGAAAAACAGGCTTCATCTATTTCAAGGCTTGATAAAAAAATACAATTACAAACTAAATCGCCTAGACAAAAATCTTCAAAATCATTGGAAAAGAATAAGCTAAATTTATTAAATGCAGAAAATCAATGTAACGTAATAATTGAAAAATATTTATCAGTTAACGCTTCAAGTCCTTTTGCTATTACTATCCAAGATGCTATTCAGACTAATCACTCGAGCCAAACAACTAGTGCTCCTAGTGAGGATCATTTTGAGTCTGTAGACATGAGTACCTTTAGTACCCAAGAAACGATCCGAGACTTTGTTGCCAACCCAAAGAATAGAAGCACACTTTTGGGAAAAGCCTTTGTTCATGCTGCATCCCTCCCCGTGTCACCTAGAGCAGTTTTTGATGCCTTAGAGCGTTATGAGCAGACTCAACAGCAAAGACCAAACGAAGCAGAGCAATGCTTAAAGTCGATACAAGCCATCAATTTAAGACAAAATGAAGCCCGTGCAAAAATATTCATAAGGGCTCTTAATCCAGAATATTATGAACTGATAGATGGCATAAAAGCTCATGAAAAAATTCACGAAGGTTGCTGGTCGGATCTCTCAGAAGTATTAGGACAATTACCAATTCAAGAAGATGACAATATGAAGTCATTTATTGAGGAGCTTGTTTTGATGTGCAAAGAAATACAAGAGATTGATGATAAAATAGAGTCTACTCTGCTTAGCCATGAAAAAGAAGCTCTACAATTAGCTAAAGATCAACTTGTCTTAACGCTAAGTGATCAACTCAATGTTGGACCATTTTCAAACACATTCCTATATAAAAATGCTCAACAGGATCCAGTTGCCAAGGCCGTACAAGCTGCCATTGAGCAAAATCATGGCGCCTTGCCTACCAATGAATCCTGGAGCAAGCTGAAAGACACGCTCACTGAAATAGGTGGCACAAAGGCACAAACACTTATTGCTTCGCTCGACGAGCAGCTATTGGAGCAAAACATGGACACTCTACAGACTATTAATCAATATATTGAAGCCCACCCAAACCAAACTTTAGCCCAAGCACTTAATCAACATTCTGACTTAGAAGGACTTATAAACAATCCAGAGCAGTGGGATGACTTTTTAAGAGCACATCCAGAGCAAGTACTTGAACTGACCAATGAGGAAGCCATGTTTTTAGGCGCTATGCAACGTAAACAGGAATACGACAACGCTCTGCCTCATACTATGGCTGATAATCCAGCGCCACAATCAACGAAGAAAACAAGACAAAAAGCAGTGATTAACCTTTTTGGAAATCAAAGCTCTATGGCTCATCCCACTGGATATGAGAATACCAAAGAGCTTGAGCAAAAGGTTAAGCAACGCTCAGCTTTTGAGGTTGGTGAAACCATTGAGGATCCAGAGGGCAAAGCACGACATGAAATGCCAAAATCAAATCGATTGAAACATTGATGTTATATACTTGCACAATGGCTTGAATGTGGCGCCTCATATAGTGCAAAACTTTCAGCTTCTTGGATAGGAGCAGTAGACAATCTATCCTTATATGATTCGCTAATTAAACCCTTATCATAAGCTGATACCAAACGTGAAACATATTCATAACTTGGCTTTAACAGATCCGGGGTTAAATCAATGTCAAAACGTCTTTTAATGCGCTCTGCTTGGCCTTTCCCCTTAGTCACATCAGCGATGTACGTTATAGCTTGGATGTCCCCATCTAAACTTAAATGTTCAAGCTTATAACCTTGTGGATTCCTTGATAAAGTGCCATTTTGGCGTCTGTAGCCTTCACAGATATCAAGCGCGTCCATTTGGGACTTCGAAAGCGTGTACATAACGCCTTCAACTATGTCATCAGCCTGTTCTGTCTTTAAGAGGTTAGCAGCACCACACTGACGGTTAACACTAAATTTATTAAAAACCAGTGTGTATCCACGCAAAGTCTTTGGCTCATAATGCTCAATCGGGCCGACTCTTTCTATCATTTGATCAGGATCCATATTTGAGCCAAAAGCGAAATATAAATAGGTTTCAGGTGATGATTGAGTTCTTGCGGACATTATCAATTTTTGAAAGTTTATTAACATGTGTGGTTCCCCTGTTTGTTTGAATCTTTTATTATGGTATTCATTTTAACAAACTTTCAAATTACTAATATGTCATCTATAAAGCCCTATCTACCATTTATCGCGAACCTAAGACGTTCACTTTATAATCCATTAATAACCTTAATACCAGGGTCGTCTATTACGGTTATCAGGAAAGCGTTCGGACTAACTTTGAGATTAACTTTGGACCTTGATAGATGAAACCAGTATAAATCTGTACTAGAGAAGCACCAGCCTCGAGTTTCTCCTTAGCCTCTGCTTCACTCCCTATTCCCCCAGCAGCAATGATTGGCACAGCACCTTGCATTAGAGTCGCGAGTTTTGAAACCACTTGTGTCGAGCGGCTCGTTAAGGGCGCCCCGCTGAGCCCACCCTGCTCTCTTTTAAGTGAATGAGTCAAATCGTCTCTTGACAAGGTTGTATTCGTAGCAATAACACCATCTAAGCCATACTCTAAAATGGCCTGAGCGGTTAGCTTCAAATCTTCATCTGCTAAATCAGGAGATATTTTAAGAACCAAAGGCACCCTTTTTTGAAAGTAGTCCTCATGTCGCTTCCTCTCAGCTTGTAAAGCTCTTAGTAGCTTAATCAGCTCATCCCCAGACTCAAACAGTCTTAAACCTGGCGTATTAGGCGAAGAAACATTAATCGTGACATAATCAGCAGCATCGTACACCTTTTCATAAGCGATCCTGTAATCACTGATGGTTTCACTATCTGAGGTTTCTTTATTTTTTCCAATGTTAATACCCAAAATGCCCAATTTAGACTGCTTTTTATAGTCTTTTAAAAAGCCATCAACGCCTCTGTTGTTAAACCCCATACGATTGATAATAGCTTTATCTTCGCTTAATCGAAATAGCCTTGGCGTGGGGTTACCTACCTGGCCTTTAGGGGTCAAAGTACCCACTTCTACAAATCCAAATCCACATTTAAACAACGCTTCAAAGACTTCACCATTTTTATCAAAGCCTGCAGCCAATCCTACTCGGTTAGGAAAATTTAAGCCCATCACGCTCACTGGCTTATAATACATCTGATTAGAAACCCAAGGGGTTGTCATTTTCAATGCTTTCATAGCTAAACGATGAGCCCTTTCGGGCTCCATCTTAAATAAAAATGGCTTGGCTAATTCATAAAGCATGATTCTTATTCTTATTCTTATTCTTAATTCTTATTCTTAATTCTTATAATTGTTTCAACGAACCACTAGGCTACTTTCGATGCTTGAGATAAATCCAACAATTCTCGAAGCGCAACAGAATACATCGTAAAGTTTCGCTTTGGCTGAGCTTTTAAATCAGAAAGTAATTGTCTAAATCTATCGACAAGCAAGTTATGATGAGCAATCCAGGCATCAATTTTAGCCTCAATATCAGTCACATCACCATCCATTTGTAAAATAGAAATCGTTAGATTTCGTTGCTGTTTATCCAAATCATCACGATAAGTTGAACGAGCCAAGGCATCCCAGTGGCTTGAGACTGGATGTAATTTAATTTGCTCTCTAAACCAACCTAGCTCCAAACGCGCACCAACAGAAAAATAAGTCGCAATCACATGCTCAAGTGGTAGACGATGCGTCATCGATGCTTCGACAATATCAAGCCCTGAAGCTAAAACACCCAATGCCCCTGATTTATAGGCAAGTTCGCTTGGCACTTTAGCGTCGATATAGTCTTTCGCCACCTTCTCGAAATATTCTTTCGTTTGTGCTTTTAAACTAGGACGAATTTGTCGAGAAAGCTTATCAATGGCTTGCTTGTAATCATCTTTAAGGTTTTGCACAACCAATCCAGCTCGAGCATGACGTAACAACCATCTCGTAGCTCTTCGTATCAAACGATTAAACTCATGCAGCAGGCTAAGCTGAACTTCACTGTCAATGCTAAACCCTAAGGCCTCTATTTCTTGATAATACAGTTCCTCATTGAAAATATCCTTAGCTAAGACGTAAGCATGAATAATCTCTGGAGCTGTGGCGCCCGTTTCATCTTGTAAGCGTGCAACAAAATTAGGCCCCATGTTATTAATGGTTTGATTGGCAACCTGCATGACAATGATTTCACGTTTTAAGCGATGAGCATTCATCTCGTCTAAATATTTTTCTCGCAAAACAACTGGAAATGCTGTTTCTAACATATGTCGAATGCCTTCATCCTCAGGCAAGTCAGAGTTTAGCAGCTCTTCTTTTAACCATGTCTTGGCATAAGCAAACAAAATGGAAAGCTCTGGTCGAGTTAACCCCTGCCCATTTTGCTTTCTAGTTTTTAAAACCTCCTTGTCTGGAAGGAACTCAATGTCTCTATCTAAACTAGCATTTTTCTCAAGAAATTCAATAAGTCTAGAGTACATATTGACGTTCTTTGCTGGCTGCAACAAGGCAACACTCAAGGCTCTTGTTTGATTTTTATTATTCGCCAGCACTAAATCAGACACTTCACTTGTCATACTCTCTAATAAGACATTACGTTGCTTTAAGGTTAAATCACCTTTTTTGACAATATCATTCAATAATATTTTAATGTTTACTTCATGGTCAGAGCAGTCGACCCCAGCTGAATTATCAATGGCATCTGTGTTTAATCGACCACCGTGCAGTGCATACTCAATTCTACCAAGTTGAGTGAAGCCCAAGTTTCCGCCTTCACCCAGAACACGGCAATTCAAGTCAATCCCATTAATTCTAAGAGCGTCATTAGCTCTGTCTCCAACATCACTGTTGTGCTCTACTTGCGATTTAACATAGGTGCCAATACCACCATTCCACAGCAAGTCAACCTTAGTCTTTAAAATAGCTCGAATCAGATCATTGGGAATCATTTTATCTTGTTGAACACCCAACAATAATTTCATTTCTGGCGTCATGGTGATTGATTTTGCAGAGCGCTCAAAGATGCCGCCACCCTTAGAAATTAGTTCACGGTTATAATC
>CAYGPI010000019.1:19539-31850 GCA_964351745.1 uncultured Francisellaceae bacterium | reverse complement strand
CACCCTCCTCACGCCCCGCCACCCACAACTCAACGTCGCCACAAATCTAGCTGAAGCCGAGGAGCTTGCAATTATCAAAAAAGAAATGCGCCATGATCTAGCTCAACAAATGATTTACCAATTATCGCGGCTACCCTCATGAACTTATATGCCAATCAATTAGCCCAACATTTAAAAAAACCTATTTCGTTTTATATTTTAGTAGGGCAAGATCCTTTTTTAATCAATCAGTCTTATCAACTTTTAAGGCAATATGCGACGCAGCATCATTTTGATGAGCGACTGATTTTCACTTACGAGGGCAGCTCGAATTTCGACTGGCAAGGTTTACATCAAAGTTTAAGCAGCGCTTCTATTTTCTCTGATAAACAAATCATTGAGTGGACTTGGCAAAATACCAAATTTGATGATGCCGCCTTAAATGAATTGCTCCCTTTGCTTCCTCCAAACAAAGACTCTTTACTTATTGTCAAAGCTGGCGCTTTAACCAAAGCGCAACAAAATGCAAAATGGTTTAAAAATTTTAGTGCTAACGCCGCGATTATCTCGCATTGGCCACCTAAAAAGCATGAATGGCCTCAACTCATAGCTCAATTAGCCAAACAAAAAAACTTAGTACTACCTCAAGATGCTTGTCTCTTTTTAAGCGCACAGTATGAAGGTCGACTTCAAGCGCTAGAGCAGCACCTCGAAAAGATCTCTTTGTATGAGTCAGGTGAAATATCCATGGATCTGGTTAGACAACACCTTGACGAACAAAAGGACTTAGATGTCTTCGATCTTCAGTCAGCTTTACTTCATGAATCAAAAGAGCAAACGATTGATATCCTCAATCATTTAAAACAAAATAAAACTGAGCTTACCTTGGTGCTTTGGTGTTTAAGCCGTTTACTTGAATCTTTAATCCTAGCTCAAAACGCTTCTTCGCCAAAAAATGAACATTGGCTTAAATCACGAGGCATTTGGTCTCATGAACATGCTTTATTTTGGCGACTTGCCAAAAATGTCAAGATAAATAAACTTGATCAATGGATGAGTTCATTACACGAACTCGATCAAGATGCCAAGACCGGACATGTAAGCGAATGCTGGCAAAAAGTGTGCTTTATATGCTTAAATCTAACTGGTGCATTGCCACACGTGTACCGTTAGTCCGTTATAGGTCAAAATAGTTATCGATTTTGCCAAAATAGGTTTATATTTATAAATAGGAAGCGTGGTAATAATAGGAGGATATACATATTGTTAACTAATGTTCGGTGCTTAGCTGTCACCCTTAGGTAACTTAAACTTGAAGGAAAACTATGACCCCTAAAGAGTTATTAGATCTTGTACTTTTAGACCTTGACGATCTAAAAGCCTTAAACATCTCACCACTTTATGTTCGTGATATAACCCCCCTTGCAGACTATATTGTCATAGCGACAGGTAACTCCTCAAGACATGTGAATGCCTTGGCGAATAATCTTTTGCGTAAAATGAGGTCGAGGAATATCAAGATGTGTGGTATAGAGAGTGATACCGACGACGAATGGGTACTTGTTGATTTTGGCGATGTGGTCATTCACATCATGCAACCAAGAGTTAGAGATTTTTATAATCTTGAGAAGCTTTGGGCGCCGCCAATACCCCAAGCTGCTAACGCTTAAAGTAACCTATGTTGTTTAAAATTATCGCTATAGGCGAGCTAAAGTCTTGGACTAAGCTCGCCTTTGAAGACTATGCGAAACGCATACAATCCCCCTACTCTGTCAAAACGATACAGATCCCAACCCCTAAGCGTGCGAAAAATCAGTCGGGTGATGCTTGCATAGCACTTGAAACAAAGAAAATAGAAAAACACATTAAAAATGATGATTATGTTATTACTCTCGATCAACACGGAAAATCTTTAAGCACGGAGCAACTTGCCCAAAAGCTGGATCTCATCACTTCAAATAAATGTGTCACCTTTATCCTTGGAGGCCCTGATGGCCTCGGTCAAAAGATATTAGAGAGAGCCCAATTTTCTCTCAGCTTATCCGCGATGGTGCTACCTCATGCCTTAGCTAGAGTTGTCCTTATTGAACAAATTTACAGGCAATACACTCTTGCAACAAACCATCCATATCATCGTGAATAATCCTGATGTGACTATATCCTCCTATAATAGAAGAATACGAAAAAATATAAGGATTAAGCCATTTGCGCCGCAAAACTGGGCTTAAAAGCGACTTCTAAGATCTAACTCTTTAAGGTAATCGTTCAATGGCTATTATTTTAATCGCTATTTTGCTGTGGCTCATCTTACTGTCAAGACTTTTATATTTGCAATATATCCACTTTAATCGGTATGAGAATTTATCTGAGAGAAACACACTACGCACCGAAGCTATCGCACCAAGCCGAGGGCTTATATTTGATAGGCACGGTGAGATTCTGGCGCAAAATAAAACAACTTACCAGCTACAAATTGTCCCAGAGCTTGTCAAGAACCTAGATCAGCTTCTAGAAGATATCGCTCGCTTGGTTCAGCTGCCCACCAGAAATGTTAAACAATTTAAAAGAAAATTAAACTATTATCCTTCATTTGCAAGCATTCCTCTTCTTGTCCAGTTGAATGAGCAAGAAACGGCCACCCTATCTGTTAATTTATACAAGTTAAAAGGAGCACAGCTCAAACCTGGGCAAATTAGAGACTACCCACATGGTAAAGATGTCGCTCATTTATTGGGTTATGTTGGCCGCATCAATGAACAAGAACTACAAACAATCGATAGAAAGCGCTACGAAGGCACGCATTTTATTGGAAAGCTAGGTATTGAAAAGCAATATGAATCTTGGTTGCAAGGCTCCCCTGGCCAGCAGGAAAGTCAAAACAATGCTCTGGGGCGATCAGTGCAGCAAACCCTAAAAAAGTCATCTATCCCTGGAAAAAATGTTAATTTGACCATTGACTTAAAATTACAACAAGTCGCTTTAGCTGCCATGGAAGGAAAAAAAGGCGCTGTTGTGGCCATCAACCCCAAAAACGGTGAAATACTAACGTTATTAAGCATGCCAGTTTTTGATCCTAACGTCTTTGTAACAGGATTTAGCGACTCAACTTCTCAAGTGCTGTACGGCAAGGAGAAACCTTTATTTAATCGCTTCCTGCAAGGGCAATACCCACCAGCCTCAACACTGAAACCCTTATTGAGCCTAGCTGGCTTACATCATCATTTCATTACACCCAAAGATACTATTTTCGATCCTGGCTGGTATCAAATTAACGAAAAGAGTAAGAAAATACGTGATTGGCAACCCTACGGGCATGGTAAAACAAATTTACGCAAAGCCATTAGAGAATCATGTGATACCTACTTCTATGATCTCGCCTTTCACATGGGTATAGACAAATTATCTTCCTGGTTATTAGATTTTGGATTTGGCAAAAAAACAGACGTTGATTTACCTGGTGAGCATTCCGGACTAGTGCCATCGAGAGATTGGAAAATACAAACTCTTGACAAACCATGGTACCAAGGTGAAACCCTCATTACGATGATTGGTCAGGGGTATTTAACATCAACCCCTCTACAATTAGCACAAAGTGTTGGGCTAATTGCAAACAGAGGCCATATGCCAAAACTTCACTTAATTAAAGGCTATATTAATGAAGAGACGATAGAGCTGCCAAAACCTATAAAATCCCAACATTGGCAAGAAATTATTGAAGGCATGCTAGAAGTCACAAGCCACCCTCACGGTACAGCCTTTAAAGTTTTTGCAAACTCTTCATACTCTATCGCAGGAAAAACAGGAACAGCTCAAGTTTTTGGTTGGCAGGGACCAAGGCGCCCCCAACATGAGCTCACTGAGCATTTGAGAGATCATTCCTTATTTGTTGGCTTTGCGCCAGTTGAAGATCCTCAAATTGCCATTGCTGTTATCGTCGAAAACGAAAAAGGCAGCGCCAAAGTTGCTAAAGACATTATGGATAGTTATATGGGATCAATCAGCCATGCTTCATAAGCCATATGCCCCTACAACAAAATATTTGTGGTTACGATCACTTCAAATCTCAAAACATTTAGACGTGACCCTTTTTTTGCCTCTGTTACTTCTCATGATACTTGGGTTAGGCATCTTCTATAGCGCTGCAGATCAAAATATGGCCCTTTTAAAACGGCAAGCCATTCACGTAGCCATTGGCTTTGCTGCCATGTTTACCTTAGCCCAAGCCCCGATCAATCAACTAAAACGATGGGCACCATGGTGCTATACAATAGGACTCATCATGCTCGTTCTCGTCATTTTTTTAGGAACAAGCAGCAAGGGGGCCCAGCGATGGCTTGATTTAGGATTTATCAGATTCCAACCTTCTGAAGTTCTGAAATTAGCAACACCAATGATGGTGGCTTACTACCTTGATACTAAAATTTTACCCATTCAATGGAAGGATTTGCTTGTCAGTTTCATCATTATCGCCCTACCAACGAGTCTTGTGTTATTGCAACCTGATTTAGGCACTAGTTTACTAATCTTTGGGGTAGGTTTTATTGCTATTTTTTTTGCGGGCCTCAATTACAAATTCATCATATCTCTAGCCACCCTGGCCATCGCTAGTATGCCACTGTTATGGTATTTCATGCACGACTACCAGCAAAAGCGAGTTCTAACCTTCCTCAACCCAGAAAGCGACCCACTAGGTAGTGGTTATCACATTATGCAATCTAAAATTGCGATTGGATCTGGTGGCATTTTTGGAAAAGGTTGGCTGCAAGGCACTCAAACGCAGTTGGGTTTCTTACCTGAGCAAAATACTGATTTTATATTTAGCGTTCTTAGCGAAGAATTTGGTTTTACCGGTATCCTTGTGCTTATTTCGCTTTATATGATTGTTGTTATTCGAGGCCTCCATATAGGCATGCATGCCCAAGATACTTTTTCAAGAATATTAGCTGGGTCTCTTACAACTATTTTTTTAGTCTATGTTATTGTCAATATAGGTATGACCTGTGGTTTACTGCCGGTTGTTGGCGTACCATTACCATTGATCAGTTATGGCGGAACATCTATGGTTACCCTTATGTTATCCTTTGGTATACTGATGAGTATTCAAAGCCATAGAACATTACTTTCTAAATAATAACTTTTAACAATAATAACTTTTAACAAGCAAGCTGAGAAAAACCTAACAAGGAATCGTTTATGAAGACAAAATACATGGCCATGGGTTTGCTCGCTAGCATGATGATGTGTCATCAAGTGCTTGGTCTGCCTAAAGCCGAACCTGTACTTGATCGATCAGATGTCCAAACTTTTCTAGAGGAAGTCTCTAAAAAGCATGGGTTTGAAAAAAGCCAACTTGAAGCATGGTTTAAAGACACAAAAATTAAACCAGAAATTATATCAACGATGAACAGACCTTATGAAGCCCTTCCTTGGCATAGGTATCGCTCTTTGTTTGTCACAGAATCTCACATTGATAAAGGCGTTGATTTCTGGAAAAACAACCAAAAAACCCTAGAGCGCGCCCAGAAAGAATTTGGCGTCCCTCCTGAAATCATCGTTGCTATCATCGGCGTTGAAACACGCTACGGTGTCCACAAAGGCAAACACAATATCTTAGAATCCCTTTCAACGCTTGCTTTTGAATATCCTAAGCGAGCGACTTTCTTCAAAAAGGAATTAGAGCAATTTTTACTACTCGTCAAAGAGCAAGGCCTAGATCCTAGAGAAATGCTTGGCTCTTATGCTGGTGCGATGGGTGTTCCACAATTCATATCAAGCTCATATCGCCATTATGCTGTAGATTTTAGTGGTAACGGCAGTAGCGATTTAATTAATAACATCGATGATGCCATTGGTAGTGTCGCAAATTATTTTGCAAAACATGGCTGGAAAAAAGATGAGCCAGTTGCTGTTCAAGCCAAAGTAAATTCAAAAGACTTATCAAAAGTTGAACAATCAACTAATAATCCTAAGCCAATATACAGCATGAGTGAATTGAAAAAAAATGGTATTACAACTCAAATTCCATTTAAGCTCAAAGATACGAATGAAAAATTTGCACTTTTAGGTTTTGATGAAAACGATAAAAAAGATTATTGGTTAGGGCTCAATAACTTTTACGTCATAACCAGATATAATCACAGCCATCATTACGCGATGGCGGTCTATCAATTGTCGGAAAAATTAAAGTCTGCTTTCAACAGCTCTTCAACTCAAACAAGTTAATGAGTTTATGGCTCAAATAAATAAATAACGATGTTGATTGTAATAAGCGACATTATAAACAAGAGTAACTAAGGCTGGCGCAGCAAATGCGCCGCCTGATAAAGCGCTTGAGATGCCATAACTATAGAAAGCGAGACTTGGTAAGTGTTTAATGAGAGGCGCGATATCTGAAGCAACCTTCTTGACTTCATCATATATTGTAAAATCATGCTTGCCGCCATGTATCAAAAATACCTGTAATGAGTTTAGCTCTATCATACCTACTCGCTAACTTAAACCGTTGTAATAGCAAGGTAACTAAGTTTTAGATGAAATGCAAATGTTGACCGCTAAAACACCAAAATGTTAGCCAAACAACTTTCAAGTAGGCTAATTTAATCATTTCACAGCCACTAAGTTTATGCTAAACAGGTATAATCTCACACTATAATTTAAGAGAAAGATGTATATACCCATCCCGGTCCAAAAAAATTCATTAGTATTTGCTTTAGGGCTAAGCCTACTCATCACCCTATCCCTTAGCTCCTGCTCAACCACAAAAAAAGAAACCCAAGATGGTGCTCCCAAAAAACCCAAGAGCGTCGCTCACATCCAAAATGCTGTTCCTAAGAAAGAGCCTAAAAGTAAATACGGTAATCCTGAAACCTATGTCGTGTTTGGAAAAAAATACCATGTTATGGATAGCAGCGAAAATTATAAAGCTAAAGGCGTAGCTTCATGGTATGGCACTAAGTTTCATGGTAGAAGAACTTCCAGCGGTGAGCCTTACGATCTTTACGGCATGACCGCAGCACACAAATCCTTGCCACTACCAACTTATGTGGAAGTTACCAACCTTAAAAATGGCAAAAAAGTCATTGTGAAAGTTAACGACAGAGGACCATTTGTAGATGATCGGCTGATCGATCTATCCTATACAGCAGCGAAAAAACTCGGTGTCTATGAATCAGGCACGGCCCCTGTATCCATCACAGCCATCAACCCAAGCTCATGGGGTGACATTAAGGCGCCAGTCGATAATATCCATCAGCCAAACACCCGTGACCCTATATATATACAGCTTGGTGCCTTCCAAGATGCCGAAAATGCACAACGTCTAGCGTCAAAAGCTCTCACGCTTGCACAAACAAATAAAATAAAATTATTAATTGAGCAGACCGATGTGGATGGCAACAGCTGGCACAAAGTGAGGCTAGGGCCTATTTTTAACCCTCAAGACCTTGAGAGTTTAAAAAAGAAGATTTTGGCATCTAATTTACCAAGTCCAACTATCATACAGCCCTAAATTTGCTAAAATTAATCTATAGCTCAAGGAAGAGTGGTTCACATAAGGGAAAACAAATGTCACTATTTAAATCAAAATCTATCACTATTAGTGGTCTATGTATCATTTCGCTAAGCCTTATTGGGTGCCAACACTATCAAACAAGTAGCTATCATGCTGGAACATCTGCTAAATACCCGAAAAATGTTGCCTTTATACCTGATGCATCTCCGGAAGGTCTAATCACCGTCACAGCAACAGAGCTAGGAGGCGATCAAAGACAAAGGGGATTAGCTAACTCTTATAGCCTTGATCTCAATGAATACCAAACAGCGAGTGGCGAAAGTTACGATCCACTAGGCATGACCGCAGCTCATAACTCTTTACCACTGTCTAGTTATGTTAAGGTTACAAACTTAGACACTGATAAAGAAATA
Source organism: uncultured Francisellaceae bacterium (assembly GCA_964351745.1). Taxonomy (GTDB): domain Bacteria; phylum Pseudomonadota; class Gammaproteobacteria; order Berkiellales; family Berkiellaceae; genus CAYNJF01. The sequence continues at coordinate 23,948 of CAYGPI010000019.1, read as the reverse complement.
ATTGTCAAGATAAACGATAGAGCGCCACATTCTGGCAAGGAGCTCTTACAGCTCTCTTATGCTGCAGCATACAAACTAGGCATTTATGCTGGAGGAAATGCTAATGTAGAAATCACTCCTGTTGGCGTTAGCAGCAACACTAAGCCAACGCAAACATCTCTAACAGCTCTTGCTCCGAGTCCAACAACCAATCATGTAACACAGGAAAATTTAAGCAGAGATTCAAAGCTAGCACGAGCGCAAGAAAGCTCAAACGATGTGTATACCTTGAGAGTTGCAAGTGGCAGTGCTCATAACTCTCTAAAAACAGCACAGACCACTGACAAAACAGAACTAACAGCCACGGCTCTCATCGCTTCAGCAACAAGAACCCCAGCAACAAAATTAGCAACTAATGCAACACGAACAGCCCAAGCAACTAGAACAACCGGAGTGCCAAGAGCTGCTGAAGTGGCACAAACAGCCGAAGTGACAGACATAGCCGAAGTGGCACAAACAACCGAAACAAGACAAGTAGCTGAGGAAAGCCAGACAACCCAAACGACAAATGCTGCCCAAACAAGTCAACCAACGATTGCGACACGAGCAGCCGCAGCAACAAGAACAACCATAGCTACACGCACAGCCACATCCGCCTCAAAAGCCGCTGCACCACAAAGAAACAATTCTTCAGAGATTAAAACCGATCACTCAATTTATTTGCAGATCGGCGCATTTCGTGACAAAGATAATGCCCAAGCACTCATAAATAATAGCAATTCTCTAGCCCAACATAATAGAACCGAACTAAAAATCTATGAGTCTCTTTCAGGAAATAAGCCCATGTATAAAGTTAGATTTGGGCCTTTTGCTAGTCTTGAGAAGGCAAAAGAGCTAGAATTAGAAATCGCAACACAAAACATCGATAGTCTAACTCTAGTAAACTAGTTTTGTAACATATTCGTATCACGCAGCCCACATACCATGGCCAAGTAGTTAGGAGCATGTCATTCACTGTATACTGCGTGTACAATATACTCCAATAACACTTAAGCTTTTAAGGTGATGGTTATGATCTATTTAAAGAAGATCTTATCGAAAATTTCAATTGCAGCCCTTGGTTTCGCATTAGTTTCAAATACCTATGCTCGCATTCCTGCACCACCAAGAATCGCTGCAGAATCTTATACTTTAGTCGACTTTCATAGTGATAAGGTGATAGCGGCTAAAAATGAACATAAAAAAATGGATCCTGCCAGCCTGACTAAAATGATGACCATGTATGTGGTAGATAAAGAAATCCAAGATGCCCATGTCGCTCTTACTGATACCGTCAGTATCAGTAAAAAAGCCTGGAAAGCACAAGGCTCAAGAATGTTCATTGAAGTTGGTAGTAAAGTTTCTGTCGAAGAATTGATCAAAGGAATTATTATCCAATCTGGTAATGATGCTTCTATTGCCCTTGCTGAGCATATCGCTGGCACAGAAGAAGCCTTTGTCAATCTTATGAACCAACATGCTAAAGCGCTTGGCATGAATAATTCTCAATTTCAAAATGCAACAGGGTTACCTCACCCAGATCATTTCACGACAGCCTATGACTTAAGCATACTTGCCAAAGCTTTGATTAAGGACTTTCCTGAATCATATGCTCTTTACTCTGAAAAATGGTTTACCTATGAAGGCATTAAGCAACCCAACCGTAATCGCCTACTATGGCGTGAAGCCTTTGTAGATGGGATTAAAACAGGCCATTCTTCAACAGCTGGCTACTGCTTAGCTGCATCAGGACAACAAGATGGCATGCGCCTTGTTTCAATTATCCTTGGTGCAGATAGCGATAGCTCTAGAACAGATTTCTCACAACGCTTACTTCGTTATGGCTTTCGATTCTACGAAACGCATAAATTGTTTAGCGCCAATGAGCCAGTTAAAACCCCGCGCATTTGGATGGGAAAAGCAGACAAAATTCGCTTAGGTTTAAATGAAGATCTTTATATCACCGTGCCTCAAGGTGAATATGAAAATCTTGTTGCCCAAGTTAATTTTGATAAGCATATTCTTGCACCAATCCGCATCGGAGAAAACCAAGGTCGATTAACCGTTACCTTAGATAAAGATGTCATTCTTGAAAAAGCGTTAATTTCTTTAGACGATGTCAATAAGGGTGGTCTTTGGGATCGCTTCTCAGATTATGTTTCTCTCAAGATTCATGATTTATTAGGCACTGAAGCATAAGGGTTTTTTGTTTGTATATGGTCGAGAAAAATGACGGTGGGGAATCAATCATTAAGTTTCCCTGCCACTTTACAGTTAAAATAGCAGGAAAAGCATCTGAATCCTTTGAAGGCGAAATGATTCGCATTGTGCGCAAGCATTTCCCAAAACTTGGAGAAGGTGCGGTCAAACCAAATCAAAGTAAAAAAAGTAATTATGTGTCACTATCCATTGAATTATGGGTCGAATCAAAAGAGCCTCTTGATGCCCTTTATAAAGATTTAAGTGAAAATCCTCTTGTGTTATTTACCTTATAATCATGGATCTACTATTTCGCACTTTTGATACGCCCCAAGATTACACAACCATCTTTGCACAGATGCGTGAATTTACTTTAAACCGAAGCTTAAAAACCCAAGATGAAATCTGGTTTCTAGAGCATGCCCCAGTTTTCACACAAGGCCAAGCTGGCAAACCTGAGCATATTTTAAACCCTCAAGGGATCCCTGTTGTGCAAAGTGACCGCGGTGGTCAAGTGACTTATCACGGACCTGGTCAAATCATGATTTACACGCTAGTCGATATTAGAAAATCAAATCTAGGACCGCGAGCTCTGGTCACAGCTCTAGAAACTGTCATGATTCAACTATTGGCTGAATACCAACTTATCGCTCATGCGAAACCTAACGCCCCTGGTGTCTACCTTGAAGATGGTAGCAAGATTGCTTCTATTGGTCTTCGGATCCGTAAAGGATGCTGTTACCACGGTATTAGTTTTAATTATGATTTAGATCTGAGCCCTTTTAAAATGATTAATCCATGTGGCTTTAAAAATTTACCTGTCACGCATCTAATAGCGCATGTTCCCAATGTATCAAGACATCAGCTTGAAGAAAAACTTAAAAAATTACTAACTTTTCATTTATATCCCACTCATGAGGAGTCTGTCGCATGAGCGAGCACTTAGATCCAACCTTTAAACATAAAGGTGAAGACAAATTTAAACGCTTACCTACTAAAATTCGCCCTCAACAAGAGCCTGAGCGAAAAAGACTCCCAAGCTGGATCCGTATTAGAGCACCTATGAATAACGCTATTGGCGATCTCAAAAGCTTACTACGTGAACATGATATGGTCACGGTTTGTGAGGAAGCTTCTTGTCCTAACTTAAGTGAATGTTTTAGTCATGGAACTGCAACGTTTATGATTATGGGCGATAAATGCACTAGGCGCTGCACTTTCTGTGATGTTGGACATGGTCGCCCAGATCCCTTAGATAAAGACGAGCCCAAAAAGCTAGCCAATGCTTTAGCTAAAATGAAGCTCAAATATGTTGTCATTACTTCTGTTGACAGAGATGACTTACGTGATGGTGGTGCCTCTCACTTTGCTGACTGTATCAGAGAAGCCAGAGCTTTAAGCCCTGCTACCAAGATTGAAGTCTTAGTGCCTGACTTTAGAGGAAGAATGGAGGTCGCTTTAGACAACCTACAAGAGCACCTACCGGATGTTTTTAACCATAATCTAGAAACGGTTCCTCGCATCTATAAAACAGTGCGCCCTGGCTCTGATTACCAGTGGTCATTGGACTTAATTAAACAATTTAAAGCACGCAATCCTAACATCTTAACCAAGTCTGGCATCATGGTTGGCCTGGGTGAAACGAATGAAGAAATTATTGAGGTTCTTAAGGATCTCAGAGCTCATGATTGCGATATGTTGACACTAGGTCAGTATTTACAGCCAAGTAAATTTCATCACCCAGTTATCCGATATGTGCCGCCTGCCGAGTTTGACGAGCTTGGTCAAATAGCTAAGGATCTAGGGTTTACGAATGTTGCTTCAGGCCCTATGGTACGCTCATCCTACCACGCTGATTTACAGGCTAAAGGCGAACATATCGGCTAGCCGATTTTGATTCAATCTTTCTCAAAAAACATGATGCGAAGGCTCTGATACACCTTCGCACTGCTTTTACGTTGTTTGATGCTATGTTAAGCGACGAATCTTTCGCTCCAGAATCTTTGAACCCTTTAACGATTTCACAAAATTGTTTGATTTAAATCTAAAAACCTCTGCGAGGTTGTTTAATTTTATGACCACAGCTTTTTCTTGGCATATTTTTGGCTCTATTATGCTCATTTTTTGTTTGACGCTGTGTGTCTTTAGCACTTGGCTCTGAGCTCGCTCGATCATGATCGAAAGCAAAAAGC
>CAYGPI010000019.1:11134-19529 GCA_964351745.1 uncultured Francisellaceae bacterium | reverse complement strand
GCAAAAAGCAATGAGTTCGCTGGAGCCGCAGCGATACCAAGTGTGACTAAAAAGCTTACGGCAGCTAAGTCAGGATTGTTGTTGCGATCTCGAGACATGGATTCACCCTCTTAAAAATCACGTAATGTAGCGGCTCAAGAAAATATAGTCAAACCCCTGATTTAAAATAGCAATCTAGACAAAACATTATTAAGTTCCTTAGCCCCAAAGCTTTGGCAATAACGTATATCTGACTCTATAGAGATCCTAATGTAAGAAACACCTTAAATAATGAAACAACTCTTTAAGTACTTTTTCCTTTCCCAGACAAAGTCGCTAACCCTTTTAACAAAAAGTTAACTAACTTGTTTTTTGCAAAACCCTTGATAGTGAGCGATCACTCACATACAATGCTTGTTGTTGATAATGAAGATGAAAGGTTTAGTCCATGATAGATAGCAATTTACAAAACGCTCCCCAGCAGACATACAGTGAATGGGTATACCAAAACACTGCGTACTACCGACAGGTCACAAATGAATATGCTACTTATTACTCTGATGCGGCTAAAGCTAATGTGGCTTATTACGCTCATATCACAGCACAAAACATCACTTATTATGCTAATTATTCAAAAGAAGCCTTAGCCCACTATAGCCAAGCTGCGATAGATAACACTGCCTATTATGCACATGCCATAAAAACAAATGTGCAATATACAGTTCATTATGCCAAAGAAAGCGCCGTGAGCTTGGTCCGAAGGATGTCTCATTTTATAGCTCACTTGCGTGAAAATACGGCCTGGGCTATTCAAAAATCTATTGAATACTCACAATATTTTGCCGCACGAGCAATCCACCATATCAAGGCGGGATTCAATCAGGCCCAAGATTCCCTAGGTCGCGGGCTAGTTTGGTCCTGGAAAATGCTCGTCGCCGGGTATCATTGGGGCTATGCTCTTTCTTCAAATCTTATACAAAATTTTGGGTATTTCATCAAAGGAACATGGCGGGCTATCTACTCGATAGGGCAAACCTTAGGCACTCTCTTGAAAGATAGTCTGTCTTTCTTGTTCAGACTTCCCCACAAAATCATAGTCGCTCTCAAAACCAGCCTTAATTTTCTCATATCAACCATGAAATTTATCCTTACACTAGCCAAAAGGGTTATCGCAAGCATCCCTAACCTAGCTCTAAGATTGATAAAGAATGCTTGGTCTTTCGTTAGTAGACATATCATAGGTATCGGCAAGCTCATTCGCTCTATATTTAAAAGTGTTTATCTGATAGCGACTAAATTCATTCGTCACTCTTGGGCGTTTTTTAAGGCTATACCAAATCATTTATTTCAACTCATAAAAGCCATACAGACTAGCTTTTATACTTTCATTCATTTCTTAAAGAGAATAGGTCATGGTGTCAATGAAACGTTGCGCTATATTGGCAATCAACTTCTTAGCATCCCCGATCATTTAGGCGCAATCATCAAGACCATAGGCACTGGTTTAGTCAATATAGCAAAACATGTTTACCAGAACTTTGGAAATATTCTACATGAAGTATGGGAAGGGATCTGCTCTCTCGGGGATAACTTTAAAATGGCACTAGCAGCCTTCAGAGAGTCATTTCAATTTTGTGCTGGTAAGCTTTTAAATGCTATTGGTGGCATCACTGGTGTTGGTAAATTTATGCTTGACAAAATGGCTATTGGCGTTTGCATTGTCTATGCTATGTCTGATCTATTGGTCGGATGGGTTGGTAGTCTCATGGCTTCCCTTATCCCTCAATCAGCTGTGAACATCATCATGGCAGCACTACCCTTTGGTGGACTTCTTGCAACAAGCGTCGGCCTCCTATCCACTGGGCTTACCTTAGGCCTGACAGCTGGCACCATCTTCTTTGCGGGTTATGGACTCTATAAAGGTGTGATGTGGGCCACTTCAAACGCTCAAGCTCACGCTGATGAACCAGTTGCTGGGCAAGCCGTTGATGCAGATCCTTTGCCTCAAGACTTCGATATGCGCAGAGTTGCGCCAGCTGTGCTCAATCAGTTTAGAGCTGTCACGCAACCTTCAGTGCCCTCTCAAGAGGCTATTTTGGATGTACAACATGACGTCCAACAGCGTCGCTTCATCAATCACGGATGAAAATGTTGATAAAGTACACATCATTCGTCTTTAACATAAATCCATCTCGCTCAAACAAAAGCCTTGCTTTCGTTTGAGCTTCTTCCCTAAAATTTAGGGGCGATTTATTGTCGGCGCTTCGAAACAAACACGGATGACTTTTACACGATATCTCTGAGCGGTATTAATCGTCTTTGTACTTTATTTTCTGACAGAGATGGATATCACTAATCAAACAAATCAATTTAAAAAAATTACAGCACTGGAGGCAAAGAGCTTAAATCAATCACAAATCTATATTTAACATCACCTTTCAAAACTCTCTCATAAGCTTGATTGATATCTTTCATCGCAATCAATTCAATGTCTGACGTGATCTGATGCTTGGCGCAAAAATCTAACATTTCTTGCGTCTCTTTAATGCCACCGATGAGAGAGCCTGCGACCATTCTTCTCTTTAAAATAATCGACGAAGGAGGCAAAGATAATGGCTTTTCTGGAATGCCCAACAAAACCAAAGTCCCTTCCCTCTTAAGCAGATTCACATAAGAAGCTAAATCTAAATCTCCTGAAGCTGTATTAATGATTAAATCAAATTCGCTCTGATGGGCTTTAAAAGCCTTAGCCTGACTCGTCACAATGACTTGATCTGCGCCCAGACGATAACCATCCTTCTCCTTTAGGGGCGAATGGGTCAACAAAGTCGTATGTGCCCCCATAGCCTTTGACAGCTTCAAAGCCACATGACCAAGACCACCTAGCCCAACGATGGCCACCTTTTTATCTGGCCCTGCCTTAAAAAATTTTAAAGGAGAATATGTTGTAATCCCTGCGCATAACAATGGCGCAACTTTTGCCAAGTCTTGTTGAGCTGGAATATTTAAAACAAAATCCTGATGAACAACGATACAGTCAGCATACCCACCATGTGTCACTGTCTTACCGTCTTTTTCATAGCCATTATAAGTTGACACAAATCCATTTTCACAGTATTGCTCTAATCCATCATCGCAACTGTGACAAGTTTTGCATGCATCCACCATACACCCAACGCCAACCGTGTCTCCTTGTGAAAATTTATCAACTTGACTGCCACACTGTCTAATTTTACCTACAATTTCATGACCAGGCACCATTGGGTACATGGAGCGCCCCCATTCATTTCTCGCCTGATGAATGTCAGAATGGCAAACACCACAAAAAGCAATTTCAATAAGTACATCATGAGAGCCAAGCTCTCGACGATCAAACGAGAACGGCCTTAGAGGCTCTGAGTGACTGGCAACAGCATAACCCTTGGCTGGTATCATAAAATAGGCTCCCTGCAATATCTTTAATTGATTTTATTGGCTTTCTTTTGATGACTCAAAATATTTTTTAACCTATCATGGATCCCATCAAAACCTCCATTACTCATCACAACCCAATGGTCTTTAGCACAAGCTTGTTTTTGAAACCAAACGACAATATCGTCAACATTGTCGAAGACAACAACATGACTCTGATCTTTGAAAACTTCTTCAACTGGCCATGTGACTTCTTTTGACTTATAAACAGCCACCAAATCTGCTTTCTCAATGGATTGTGCTAAAGTGCTTTCATGGATGCCTGCCCGCATTGTATTTGATCTTAAATCTAAGATAACTCCTATCCGCTTTGTTTGAACCTTGGCTCTTAATCCTTCAAGGGTTAACGAAATGGCTGTTGGGTGATGAGCAAAATCATCATAAAGAGCAACTTCATGATAACAACCTAACAACTCCATCCGACGCTTAGGTAATACAAACCGGGAGATGGCCTCCATAGCCACCTCAAGATCGACACCTGCATGACGTGCTGCTGCAATCGCTGATATAGCATTTTCAACTTGATGCTTGCCAAAAAGTTTCCACTGGACTGAGCCGCGCTTTTGACCTCTAAAATAAACATCCCAAGCACTGAAATCATCTGCTAAGCTTTGATAACCCCACACGCCTTGATCCCCAACGCTTTCCATCAATGACCAACAACCTTGCTCTAAAACCTCATGGATAGCTGTGCAAGCATGTGGATGAATGACCAAACCTGACAGCGGTACTGTTCTAACCAGGTGGTGAAACTGCTTTTGAATATCCTTAAGAGAATCAAAGATATCAGCATGATCAAATTCCAAATTATTTAAAATACATGTCTTTGGCCAGTAATGAACAAATTTTGATCGTTTATCAAAAAAGGCTGTATCGTATTCATCTGCCTCTATCACAAAAAATTGACCTGCGCCTAACCTTGCAGACACTTCAAATTGAGCAGGCTTACCACCTATTAAAAAACCAGGCTGCAATCCAGCTTGATCCAAAATCCAAGCAAGCATACTCGTGGTTGTCGTTTTGCCGTGCGTGCCAGCAACCGCCATGACCCATTGATCACGCAAAATATGCTCATGCAACCATTGCGGGGCAGATTGAAATGGAAGATTTGATTCCAATAATGCTTCGATCATTGGATTACCGCGAGATAATTGATTTCCAACCAAAACTAAATCAGGCTTTTGTGTCTCAAATATTGTTGGATCCCAACCATCATGCAATCGTATGCCTAGCTGCTCTAACTGTGTGCTCATCGGCGGATAAACATGTTGATCTGATCCCGTTACCCGAAAACCTTTAGCTTTTGCAATCGCAGCAATCCCCCCCATGAAGGTGCCACAAATACCTAAAATATGAATATGCACTTACATCGCTCCTTTCATTGCAATAAACTGATCGGCAAACAGAAAAACAAACGGCACAACTCTCAGAATCCCTACCGTGATCACTAAGATAACACTAACATCTGCTTTAATATCTAAGCACTGTTTCACTAACCATACTTTGGCAGCAAATTGCCACAACATAAACAATAAAAATAAATATTGAGGCTCTTCAACATTAATCTTACCCTGAAACAAAATAACAGTAAAAATCACAAAATAAAGATCAGTCCCGATATAAGCCATCAGCGTTTTTAGGATTCTCAGCTGTAATTTGCGCCCACTTAATGCCAGATAAAAAACTAAAGACATAAGTAGATAAGAGATGCCAAAAGTCAGTAAAAGCGCCAAAAATTCAGAGGGTGGGCCACCTGTGCTAAGCAACATAAAATTTATGCCAAAATGGCACAAGAAGGTCAGTCCCAACCACCCTAAAGAATAAGGTAGCTTTGAAGCCTCTCCCCTGAAAAAACACAGTTGTAATAATAACTTGATTGTATGCACCCAAATGATCCTATAACTTTTTAGACCCATGATAAACGAACTAGCAATTAAGCTCCAAAAATTGTAATCTGCCTTCAAAATAAAAGCGATCATGGAGTTTTAACGTTATGGCAAAGAATGCATTTTACGCTCAATCTGGTGGCGTAACCTCAGTGATTAATGCGACAGCTTGTGGTCTTATAGAAACAGCTAGAAAGCACAGCGACAAAATTGGCAAAGTGTTTGCTGGTAAAAATGGTATCATTGGAGCACTCAATGAAGAACTTATTGATACCTCACTAGAGAGTCATGAGGACATTGCCGCACTTAAGCATACACCAGCAGGCGCTTTTGGCTCATGTCGCTACAAATTAAAATCCATTGAAGAAAATAAGGCGGAGTATCAACGCCTCATAGAAGTCTTCTCAGCCCACAACATTGGCTATTTCTTTTACAATGGTGGTGGTGACTCGCAAGATACAGCCAATAAACTCTCCCAATTTAGCCAGTCACAGGGGTTAGACCTCATATGCATAGGCATCCCCAAAACTGTTGATAATGATTTGCCCTTGACTGATTGCTGCCCAGGGTTTGGCTCAGTAGCTAAATATGTGGGCGTTTCAATCCTTGAGGCTAGTTTGGATGTCCGCTCTATGGCCGCAACTTCAACGAAAGTCTTTATTCTTGAAGTTATGGGACGTCATGCAGGCTGGATTGCAGCAAGTGCGGGACTAGCGCAAACAACCTCAAACGAAGCACCTCACATCATTTTATTCCCTGAAAGAGCCTTTAATGAGGCTTTATTTTTAGAAAAAGTCAAAGATTCTGTTGAAAAGCATGGTTACTGCTCGATTGTCATATCAGAAGGCGTTAAAAAAGAAACAGGAGAATTTCTTGCAGAAGCCGGTACAAAAGATGCTTTTGGGCACACCCAATTAGGCGGCGCAGCCCCTGCTCTCGCAAGTCTTATCAAACAAAAACTTGGTTTAAAATACCACTGGGCAGTCGCTGATTACTTGCAGCGTTCGGCTAGGCATGTCGCATCTCAAACAGATGTTGATCAAGCTTATGCATTAGGTAAAGCAGCGGTAGAATTTGCGTTAGAAAATAAAAGCGGTGTCTTACCCATTATTGTCAGAACACAGGACAAACCATATCAATGGCATATTGAAAGTGCACCTCTCAATGCTGTGGCCAATGTTGAGAAAAAACTACCCGATGACTTTATAAGTGCAGATGGATTTAGTATCACCCAGAAAGCTAGAGATTATCTCCAACCCCTCATTGAAGGCGAAGCTTATCCACCTTATAAAAATGGCTTGCCTGACTACGTCACTCTAAAAAATCAACTAGTCACTCAAAAATTAATTAAAGAGTCTACACCTTAAAACCTAGACAGGCCAGAGTTTTAGCGACAGCATCGCCCTCTGGCCCATCTTGGGCGATTTCCTCTAGCTTTAATGCCCTTAGAGATTCTTCTAAAGGATCTAGATTGCCGTTTGCCTGAGGCGAATCTACCAGTATTTCTCGTAGTTTTTGATCGCGTAACCCTTTTGCCCACAGCAAATCCGTTTGCACCCGCTTGCAACCAGGCCAAGATCTCTCAAGAGCTAAATAACTGTTTTGCAAATACGCTTCTTTCTCAGTCGTTGTATTAAATTTTCGATCGATGCTAGTACTGTAATGTTGAAATAATGAAACAATTGGCTCCCTATGTCTAAAAACCATTGTCTTATCACCATAAAAAGAAGCAACATTATCGATAGCATGTTTCCAAGACATTGAGCAGTTCGCCACTTGGGATAAAACCTTAAAATCATCGTCGACCACACCACTATGCATTGAGCGCCATCGCCCATGAATGATGCTACCATAAATCACATAATCTTGGGGCCGTGTAGTACCATCCTCTATTAGATCATACCCTAAAGCTGCCATTTGAGTGGTTGGATCATATTCTAGCTGTGTGTAAATATCCTGATTTAAACTTATCAGGGCAGAAGAATCAGCCACTTGATAGAAAGAATATTGCCAGTGATTTGTCTGTGTATGAAGAGGAAAATGTGGCGCATTGCTTTGAGATTGATAGCGGTAAAATTGATTATAAAAAATCACAATGGGCTGGTTAGCATTTAAATCATCTAAAGTTATCCCTAAAATTTTTAGCTGATAAATATGCCATTCAACCAAACGCCAACCAATTCTAAAAAATTTGGCGGCGATGGGTTCATCAATATCTAATTGACTCTCATGACCAAGCATGAATTCGATAAGATGCTCTGTTAACGCTTTACTCCAAGTAGGATTTTCCTCTATGAGCTTCGCTAAAAGCTCTTTAAACTCTTTCGAGAAATCCACAATCGTCGATGCATAAAAAAAATTAAACATTCTATGACATCCAAAAACAACAGACCAAAGTTCATCAACTTTAACTTGCCTTTGTCCTTGCTCTTCCAATGAAAGCCTGACTGTTTTTCTTTTAAGACCAAAAGGCCCCCAAATTCCCCCTTCATCATTCCCAAATGAGTGCAAAGGGGTAAATTTGGCTGAATCATGCAACATCTTAAGTTTATCTATCCTTTAGCTAAATCAAGCCTTGCTTTTTATCCAAACTTTGTAGAATCAATATCCAAACGCTTGCTTTGATTCAGCTTAATAATTTCCTCTATTTCTTCTTCATGAGTCAATTTAATAAGCTCAGCTTGATTTTTGCAATGAAGTTTTGATTTTAAATTATTAAGACGATATTCAACGGTTCTTCTTGATATATTTAAAGCCTGCCCAATTTCTTCTTGCGTGCAGCCGCCTACAAGCACTCTCAAACAATCAAGTTCCTTCTCAGTGATAAAGACACCATCATGACGGCCTGTTAGGTAATAGCGCTTCACATACATTTTTTCTAAAGCTTGCTTGCGCACACCGGGTAGGAGCCCGATAATCCACTCAGGTTTCTCAAATTTCTCTGGAGAACGTGGTACCTTAAACTTAACTTGCTCAGCTTCAGCAATCAAATCTTTAGCTTTCTCTTTAAATAAGTAAGTGAAATGTTTAAATACATCAATATTGGTTAAAAACTAAGA
>CAYGPI010000019.1:0-11124 GCA_964351745.1 uncultured Francisellaceae bacterium | reverse complement strand
GTAATTGGTTTCTTTAGTAAAAAAGTCAAACAATTCGACAACATCATCTCTCTTTTGATAAATCAATAAATTATGAGTGTAATCCTTTTCCTTTTTAAAATGATTCCAGATCCGACACATTTTATGATTTTCGTCACAACCACTCCAAATAGCATGCCCTGAAAAATTTTCTTCTGGCCACGAGTCAAAGTTAACGAATTCATACAGGTAATGTTGCATCTCAAAGTATTTATTCATCCAATCTGGATCTGTCGTCAAGTTAAATCTGGTTCGATCCTTATTGGCTCTAACATAGCGCACAAAGCTGATATCAAACATATCAAAAAGTGGCTTACAGATTTCCTTAACTTTGTCAGTGCTCGTGTAACTAATATGACTTTTGTCTAATGAAATATCTATCATACTTCAATCCCAGTAGTAAAAAAAAATAGCACAACAGCCTTTCTTAAATTCAAGAAAAACATAGTCTTATAAAATTCCATAAATTGAATCCGGAGAGCACTAGTAAAACTGCAAAATTTAGTAATGTGCCATAAAATCGACCAAAAGATTTCCCTGCTTTAAAGCTCAAACCACTAAAATGAACCATGCGAGCAAGAATCAAAGTTAAACCTAAACCATGTATCATCCAAGTAAAACCACCTGATAATTCATAGCATAGTAATAAAATGAGTGTTATCGGCGCATATTCACTTGCGTTAGCGTGGGTACGGATGGCTAATCTAAGATCTAGATGCTCGCCTGCTCCCTGCCCCTGCCTATGACGCAACCTCAGGAAAATAACCCGTAAACTTAAGAAAAGGAAAATGATAGCAAAGATAGATGCGTAAAAACCTGTAATCATTCCCTGACTTATTTAGTGGTGCGCCGCTAAAGTGCCATTTTGCCAGCATCGTAGGATTTTGCCAAGACTTTAAGCAAACAGATGAGAGAATTAATTTGAATACCTTATAACAGGAAACTGTTCGATATGATTAAGCACATAAATACCACAAATTTAGTATTTACAAAGCATTTTTACCAATTATATTTTGGTGTCTTTAGTAACATAAAATGACTATAACAACGAAGCACACTGCAGAATAAAGTGAGGGGGATAAATCTTTCTTGAAAAAGACATTTAAACAACTTGATTTGGCAAACCAAATAAAATGAGTCGCTTACTTATAATTCTCTTAGGTTTTAACATGACTTTAGCGAGCAAAAATTGAGTATAGGAAGATTGTTTACATATCCGAGCTTTGAGACAAACGCATTCGCCCAGAGAGTCGATTTTTTCTACTTTTAGATGATACAACTGCATCTGCACACTCTTCCAAAGCAACATCCTTCACTTGCATTGGTAAGCCTGGCAATCTACAGATATTTTGTTTAGCGGCAACCCCCTTAACTGCAACCACAAAATGCTCTGCCACAGGGTAAACATCTTTGATGCACTCATAATCACTTGCCATCATTTGTATGGTGCCAGGTTTCGTGCCAGACTCCATGCGAGCTGCCATATTCACGGTATGTCCCATAATATCTATGGTATGAACTTCATCTGTTATATCAATTGTAATAATATCTTCACATGGCCCACAGTGCATACCAACTCTCATTTGAATTGGATGCTCCCATGCAAGCGACACATTAAGATTTGCAAGGCATTGGTACATCGCCTTAGCAAAATTCATGGCATTCAAAATGAGCTCTTTCTTAGATCGGTTTGTTGCTCTTGAAACAGCCATATAGGCATCCCCTATTTCTTTAAGCTTTGAAACCTCATGCCGCCCAATCATATCATCAAACGATTTAAACAAAGGATTTACAACCTCGGTCAGTAGAAGCCGACTGCCTTTTGTCTGAGTTAAGGCTGTATAACCCACAAGATCACAAAAAATAACACAAGCATTCTTTAAACTTAATGATCTTCTTCTCATCCCAGCATCTGAATGCTCTGTCACACTAAATCTTCGCGTTAAAAAAGCAGGTGGAGGATCATCGTGACCAACACTGAACTCAACAGATTCCTTCGATCTTTTTGACAACTCTATTTTTAAAGAGCTTAACTGGCTAAGAAGCTGGGAGGTAGAAAGCAAGCTAAATGGCCGAACTTGAAGTTCTCTGTCCCCTAAACCGAGGTCACTTACTTCTGTCAAAGCCACGTCATTTTCATCTTCAGCACTATGAGGCTCTGGTGTTTCAAGCATAAATGTACAACTTCCTGTTATCCATTATAACTAATCTATCGTATCAACAACTTTCAATAAAACAAAATTTGCGCCCCACACCAATAGAGAAAAAATTTCTATGATAGAAGTCTTTTAAAATTCAATGAGTGAGTGCATACACCGTCGCTCTTGGATGAAGACGCTGAACGATAGGCTCGCTTCCTATAAAGCACGACTGTCCTAAACACATGCCTATTGAGGGAAGAAACTAGAAAGCAAAAAAAGAGCGGCAAAAGCCGCTCTTTTCATGAGACTAAAGAGGACTAGTTTGCTGGTTGCTCAACAACAGTCTCTTGTGGAGCCTCAGCTTCAGCTTCAGAAGCGCCTTCTTCTAGCTCTTTCGTACTAAGTTTCGTACGACCTTGTCTATCAATACCAATCACTTTCACGCGAAGCTCTTGACCAACTTCTATGTGTTTATTGATATCTTCAATACGCTCATTGCTTATTTGAGAAATATGCAACAAACCATCACGACCAGGCAAGATGTTAACAAAAGCACCAAAATCAACAACTTTGACGACTTTACCGTCATAGATTTTGTCGACTTCAACATCAGCTGTTAAATCCTTAATACGATTCACAACTTCATCACAAGTTGCTTGATCTTCAGCGACAATATTAATATCACCTTTATCAGTGATTTCAATACTTGCGCCTGTTTCTTCGGTCAACTGCTTAATCGTTGCTCCGCCTTTTCCAATAACATCTTTGATTTTATCAGATTTAACGCGAATACTAGCAACGCGTGGCGCAAACTCAGATAGCTCTTCTTTAGCACCGCTCATAGATGTTTTCATGATCTGCAAAATACCCATACGAGCTACTTTCGCTTGCTCTAAAGCAACATCCATAATCTCTTGGGTGATACCATCAATTTTGATATCCATTTGCAACGCAGTCACGCCATTTTCAGAACCTGCTACTTTAAAGTCCATATCACCAAGATGATCTTCATCACCCAGAATATCCGTCAAAACAGCAAAGCTTTCATCTTCTTTAATCAGACCCATCGCAACACCAGCAACAGGCGCTTTGATCGGCACACCAGCATCCATAAGAGCCAATGAAGTTCCGCAAACTGAAGCCATTGAGCTTGAGCCATTAGATTCTGTAATTTCAGAAACTACTCTCATCACGTAAGGAAAATCGGAAGCATCTGGAAGCACAGCAGAAATCGCACGTCTAGCTAAAGCACCATGACCAATTTCTCGACGTTTGGGGCTACCAACCATACCGGTTTCACCAACACAGTACGGTGGGAAATTGTAATGCAACATAAAGTTTTCTTTACGTTCACCGCAAGCACTGTCAATGACTTGTGCATCTCGACCTGTACCTAATGTCGCAACGACAATAGCCTGTGTTTCACCACGAGTAAAGAAAGCAGAGCCATGAGTTCTTGGTAGAACACTAGTTTGAACTGTAATAGGTCTCACTGTCTTCGTGTCACGACCATCAATACGAGATTGGCCTTCTAGAATTCTCGAGCGGACAATACGACTTTCAATCGAGCTAACCATACCTTTAATTTCTTCAGATGAAGGCGCGCCTTCAGCATCAGTCGCAAGCTCAGCAACAACTTCATCACGAATAGCTCCGAGAGCATCATAACGATCTTGTTTTTCTCTGATCTGGTAAGCTTGAGTCACCTTGTCAAGAGCCAACTGCTCAACTTGAGCCTTAAGTTCAGTATTTTCAGGCTCAGCAGCCCAATCCCACTGTGGCTTACCAGCTTCAGAAGCTAGTGCCTGACAGGCTTCAATGACGATTTGCATGCCCTGATGACCAAACATAACAGCGTCTAGCATCGTTTTTTCTGATAATTGGTCAGCTTCAGATTCAACCATCAAAACGGAAGACTCTGTGCCTGCAACAACTAAATCTAATTGAGAAGATTTTAACTGAGTGGCAGTTGGGTTTAAAACAAACTCACCATCAATATAACCGACTCTAGCCGCTCCAATCGGGCCTTTAAATGGTATCCCTGAAAGACTTAACGCCGCAGATGTTCCGATTAGAGCAGGAATGTCTGGTGCCACTTCAGGATTAATAGACATAACAGTTGCCACAACCTGGACTTCATTCATGAAGCCTTTAGGGAACAACGGTCTAATCGGTCTATCAATTAAACGGCAAATTAAAGTTTCAGATTCTGAAGGTCTACCTTCACGCTTGAAAAAACCACCAGGTATCTTACCTGCTGCATACATTTTTTCTTGGTAATTAACGGTTAATGGAAAGAAATTTTGGCCTGGTTTAGCCTCCTTTCTTCCAACCACGGTGACTAGAACAACCGTACCGTCCATGTTTACCATAACGCTACCAGTAGCCTGACGTGCAATCACACCAGTCTCTATGCTGACCGTGTGATTGCCAAATTCAAAAGTTTTTAAAACTGGTGTCACAATATTATCCTTTTTGGTTCATATCTATCGACGCAGACCCAAGTCTTGTAATAATGCCTTATAGACGTCTAATTTGTTGGCCTTAACATAGTCTAATAACTTACGTCTTTTACTCACCAATCTAAGCAAACCACGACGAGAGTGATTATCTTTTTTGTTTTCTTTTAAATGCTCTGTTAAGTAATTAATACGATGAGTTAACAAAGCAACCTGGACTTCTGAAGAACCGGTGTCGCCAGCAAAACGTTGAAATTTTTCAACAATTTGGGCCTTAGCTTCTACTGTAAAAGACATGTTATTTCCTCTTTAAATAAACATATGTGTTATCTAATAAACTTTTCGGTCATATGCACCCGAGCAGCATTTTAACACACTAGACTTAATAACTGGAGAGATTTCGGTTTGTTTACTGAGAAACTGAGATATTTTCTATATGTTTTGTGTTTAACAAGCGCTTTGGTTTGACCATATTAGGGGTATCAACCGTGCCTAAGCCAACAAACTCACCTTGTTCAGAATAAACTCGGATCCAATCTTGAATAGCTAGACCAGCCTGAGGAACTCTTCTTCCTTGCATAAATGACAAGGCTTCAACTTGATTCAACTGTACCTTTGGCCAACTTGGTAAAGCAGTAGAAACAGGCAGCAAATGAGACATCATGCTCTCATAATCCCCGTTAGACTCTAATATTTCTAACTGCTCAAGGGAAATGATCTGTTCGCTCTTAAACTTACCCACATAGTTACGATGTAACAAACTCACATGAGCACATGTACCTAAGGCTTTCGCAATATCTTCAACAAGAACCCTGATATAAGTTCCCTTGGAGCAAGATACTTGAAGTTTCATGAGCGGCAAACCAGCCTCATTCAACCCCATATCGCCAATCATCTCGATCTGACTAATCTTAATATCTCGTGCTGGACGCTCTATTTCCTTGCCTTTGTGCGCAAGTTTATAAAGCCTCTTGCCATTAATTTTAATGGCCGAAAACATAGGTGGAATTTGTTTGGTAGCGCCAATGAATGTGCTTAGAGCGCTTTCAATGGCCTCAGGGGTCAAAGGAGGAACAGGCATTTCCTGGGTAACTTCGCCAGTACTGTCGCCTGAATTAGTGCTAGCTCCTAGTGTTGCGACAACGGTGTAACACTTATCATCGTCGATAAAAAATTGTGCAAATTTTGTCGCTTGCCCAAAGCAAATCGGGAGCATGCCTGTTGCCAAGGGATCTAAACTGCCAGTATGGCCTGCTTTCTTTGCTCTAAAGCGATGTTTAACTTTCTGCAGAGCTGCGTTAGACGTCATCCCTGTAGGCTTGTTCAATAAAAAAATACCATCTATATCAACAAACTTAGACACTAACTGATCCGATCTGAGTCATTGCTATCTTGTGATGAATTATCATTAGAAACGACATCATCGATCAATTTATGAATACGATTACCCTTAAGTAAAGTATCATCGTAAATGAAAAACAACTTTGGCGTAGCTCTAAGTTGAACTTTCTTAGCAATTTGACTTCGAAGAAATCCAGCGGCATCGTTCAACGTTTTGGTAATCATTTCAACGTTCTCTTTGGACTCATCAAGAACTGAAAAGAAAACTTTAGCAACCTTTAAATCTTTTGTGACTTCGACATCTAGGATCGTTAGCATGCCTAAACGTGGATCACGCATCTCTTGCTGAACAGTAATACTTAGCTCTCGCTGTATAACCTCTCCTATTCGAGAGATCCTAGAAAAGTCTCTTGGCATAATATTCTCTTAAGTTACGATCTCTATCTTTTCATAGACTTCGATTTTGTCATTTGATTTGATGTCATTGTAGTTTTTAACACCAATACCACATTCTGTCCCAGCTCGAACTTCTTGCGCGTCTTCTTTGAAGCGACGTAAGGATTCAAGAGCACCTTCATAAATGACAATATCATCGCGCAAGACTCTAATAGGGCGATTACGCTTAATCATACCTTCTAGAACCATACAACCAGCGATGTTACCAAACTTAGAAGATCTGAAGACATCACGAACTTGGGCTGTCCCAATAATCACATCTTTGAATTTTGGTCCAATCATACCAGTGATGGAGCTACTCACAGCATCAATGATGTCATAGATAATACTGTAATAGTTAAGAGAAATGCTTTCTCTCTCAGCAACACGTTTCGCTGAAGCATCCGCTCTAACGTTAAAACCAATAATGATACCTTCACTAGCCATCGCTAAGTTAACATCAGATTCATTGATGCCGCCGACGCCCTGACCAACCACTTTCACGATCACTTCTTCATTAGATAGCTTTTCAAGAGTATCAACCAAAGCCTCTACAGAGCCTTGAACATCAGCTTTAAGGACGATATTTAGATTTAAAACTTCGCCTTCTTGCATCTTATTCATGAAACCTTCTAATTTAGAAGATTGCTGACGAGCTAATTTAATTTCTCGGAACTTACCTTGTCTAAAGAGAGCAGTCTCTCTAGCTTTTCTTTCATCGGTGACAACTGTGACTTCATCACCCGCTAAAGGTGAACCCGATAACCCTAAAACTTCTACAGGAATGGAAGGTCCAGCACTCTCAATAGATTGACTTGTTTCATCAATAAGCGCTCGCACACGACCATACTCAAGCCCAGCAATAATGATGTCGCCTCTTTTGAGCGTACCATTTTGAACTAAAATAGTTGCCACAGGCCCGCGACCTTTGTCTAATCTTGATTCAACAACAAGACCAGATGCAGGACAATCAATATGAGCTTTAAGCTCTAAAACTTCTGACTGAAGCAGGATGGACTCTAGTAGTGCATCAATACCCAACCCAGTTTTAGCAGAGACCGGTACCATCATGGTGTCACCGCCCCAATCTTCAGCTATCACATCATGCGTCGATAACTCAGTTTTAACACGATCAAGATCAATGCCTTCTTTATCCATTTTATTAATGGCAACAATAATAGGTACTTTCGCGGCTTTCGCATGTTGAATGGCTTCAATAGTCTGAGGCTTAACACCATCATCCGCAGCAACCACAATAATCGCAACATCGGTAGAGTGAGCCCCTCTGGCACGCATAGCACTAAAAGCAGCATGTCCTGGCGTATCTAAGAAAGTCACAATGCCTCTATCTGTTTCCACATGATAAGCACCAATATGTTGCGTAATACCGCCTGCTTCACCAGTCGCTACTTTCGTGCGACGAATATAATCTAGCAGTGATGTTTTACCGTGATCCACATGCCCCATGATTGTGACAATCGGAGGTCTTGTGCATTCTTCACCTTCATATTCAATTCGTATACTATCCTCAATGGTTTCATTTCCCTTAAGGATAGCTTTATGACCCATTTCCTCAACAACTAACGCTGCTGTTTCTTGATCGATCACTTGATTAATGGTTGCCATCGCACCCATTGTCATCATCACTTTAATCACTTCAGCTGCCTTCACAGACATCTTCATGCTTAAATCACTAACACTGATCGTTTCTGGAAGTGAAATTTCTCTAACAACAGGCTCAGTTGGTTTCTCAAAGGCGTGTTTGTTGACTTCAGGTTCTCTCGAAAAACGACCTTTTTGCTTGCCCTTTTTCTTAGATTTACTATGCCTGCTAGAATCTCGAGTCTCTTCTTTGTCAAAAGGCTTTTTGCTCTTTTTGCCACGACGTTTTGAATCTTTGCTTGACTTGGAATCTTCTTTTTTATCTTCTTGAGTCGCCTCAACAACAACCACTTTCTCAGTCTGTTCAATCTCAACGCTTTCTATAACTGGCTCTACGATAACGTCCTTATGTGTCGGCGCTACCTCTACTTCTGCAGCTTCAACAAATTTTGGTTCTTCTGTATTTTTAGCGTCATCTAAGACAGCCGCCTCTACGGAAGTCTCTGGCGCAATACTTGGCGCAACAGGTATCTCTACAGCTTCTGCAACAACCGCCAATTCTTCTATCGCTTCAGGTTCAATCACTTGAGGCTCTTCAGATTGGGCGGTTCTCTTAATGAACTTACGTTTTTGCTTAGTCTTTACAATAACCGTTTTTTGACCAGCAACTTTTAACTGACTAACCTTTTCACGAGTCACCGTAAACTGAGTGACAACGCCTTCTTCATCCAGCGTTTGACTCCCGTGATCGCTTTTCAGCTTATCAAGTAATTTTTGTTTCTGCTCATCTGTGATGAGGTGATTGACACCTTTATCACAATGGACCCCTGCTCCTTTTAATTGCTCTATAAGCAAATTTGGAGAGATCTTTAAAATAGCAGCATATTTTTCAACGGTTACCTCTGACATAGGCATCTCCTGCGAAATCTCAACTTTCGGTGAACCAATGAGCTCTGGCTGCCATAATTAATTTGCCAGCTAGCTCTTCATTTATTTCATCGATTTCAATTAGTTCATCTATAGACTTTTCGGCCAAATCATCACGTGAAATGACGCCATGCGCGGCTAAAAGATAAGCCATTTGCTTATCAACGCCTTCAACTTCGAACATGTCTTTGTTAGGTTCACTTTGACCAATGCGTTCTTCTTCGACTATCGCTTTCGTGAGCAAAATATCTTTCGCCTTATTCCTAAGTTCACTAACATTACTTTCTTCAATACCTTCCACTTCCATCAACTCCTGCAAGGGCACATAAGCCACTTCTTCTATGGTTGTAAAACCCTCTTCAATTAAACTAATCGCAAGCGACTCTTCGACTAAAAGAGTCTCAGTGAATAATTTTAATAATCTCTCTTGCTCTTCTTGCTCTTGCTCTTGAGCCTGCTCTTGGGTGACAAGGTTAATGGTCCACCCTGTAAGCTCAGAAGCTAAACGAACATTTTGCCCACTACGACCAATCGCAATAGATAATTGATCTTTTTCAACGACAACATCCATTTGATGTGAATCATCATCAACCATGATGCTTTGTACTTCAGCTGGTGCAATCGCATTAATGACAAATTGCGCAGGATTTTCATCCCACAGAATAATATCAACGCGTTCACCGTTAAGCTCATTAGAAACAGCCTGGACACGAGAGCCTCTCATACCGACGCAAGCGCCAATAGGATCAATACGATTGTCTTTAGCAAGCACCGCTATTTTAGCGCGAGCACCAGCATCTCTGGCTGCAGACATCACTTCAATCGTGCCTTCTCCAATTTCTGGAACTTCAATCTTAAAAAGCTCGGTCAACATCTCAGGGCATGTGCGACTGACTTCTAATTGCGGCCCACGCTGTTCAGAGCTAACATCTTTCAAATAGGCACGAACCCTATCGCCAATTCTGACCATTTCACGAGGCAACATATCGCTACGCTTTAAAATAGCTTCTGCATTATTTCCAAAGTCTAAAATAATACTTTCACGTGAGGTTTTTTTAACAACACCTGCTAATAACTCACCAATGCGCTTACGATACTCTTGTGCAATTTGCTCACGCTTAGCTGATCTTAACTTTTGAGCGATCACTTGCTTAGCGGCTTGAGCTGCAATTCGACCAAACTCAACAGACTCAATAGGCTTCTCTATGACATCACCAATGGATAGTGACTCATCTTGCTCTTTCGCCTTCTCAATAGAAAGCTCAAACTCAGGATTTAAAGCCCGAGGAAAATCATCTTCATCAAAAAGCTCATCGCCAACAACAGTCCAACGTCTTAACGTTGAGTACTCACCAGTCGTTCGATTAATATTAACTTCAACATCCCAATCAGCACCATGGCGCTTACGAGTTGCCGTGACAAGTGCTGCTTCTATGGCTTCAAAAACAATTTCTTTTGGAACATTTTTCTCATTAGATACAGCATCAACAACTAAGCGGATATCAGTGCTCATGATTTTGCCTCTCAGGTTTGGAGCCTATGATTATATTAGGAATAACTCTAGCTTTATCGATATCATCAAATAAAAATGACATCACCACATTATCGACGACTAATTCAATACCTTCATCTGAAACTGACTGTAACAGACCTTTAAATTTTCTACGACCTTCAAATGCTACTAATAACTGAACGGATATTCTCTCACCTAATTGAGGCCCAAAATGCTCTGGGCGCATAAGCGGACGCTCAAGCCCAGGCGAAGAAACCTCAAGAATGTAATTGCCAAGCAGCGGCATCTCAACATCTAAAAATAAACTAATTTGCTTGCTTGCTTTTGTGATGTCATCTAAATTGATGCCACCTTTTTTATCAATAAAAACCCTAACGACTGTCCGATTGCCACCTTTGGATACTTCGACCCACACCAATTCATAAGGCGTCGCCTCAAGCAAAGGTTCAATTTTTTTCTCTATATCTGTAGGCTCACGCATAGCTGTCAAGTCATCTCAAAAAAGTTAGCAAATAAAAATCATCGTTTAAAAACAAAAAAGTGGGCTTTGCCCACTTAATTTTTATTATGTATACATGTTCTTCATGTTACACCTATGAAAAAGCCCCATATAGGGGCCAATCAAGTATGGTTGCGGGGGCAGGATTTGAACCTACGACCTTCGGGTTATGAGCCCGACGAGCTGCCA
>CAYGPI010000018.1:0-31945 GCA_964351745.1 uncultured Francisellaceae bacterium | reverse complement strand
TAATAGTATTATCTTTTTTCAAGATCTTTTTGCGCTTGTTTTTGTGCTGCCATGGATCCTCAAAGATGCAAAGGCATGGCGCAAACCACGATTTAAATGGCTTCACGTTTTTAGGGTTATTGTTTCGGCCATAGCTGTGATTAGCTGGTATTTCTCAATTTATTTTTTGCCGCTGGCAGATGCCGTCGCTTTGAGTATTATTGGGCCTCTCTTAGGGGTGATGGGGGCGACTCTCTTTCTTAAGGAGCGTCCATCCAAAATAACGATAGTTATTTTGTTTGCTAGCTTTATCGCGGCATTTTTCTTGATTCAGCCTTATGTCGCTTTTTCGGAGCACTCGCAGAATATCTATGGGTTGGTTTGCGTGGCTATTTCTTCCATTGGGTTTGCAACCGCCAAAGTGTTAACGCGCAAGCTTGCTTCACTTGGTGAAAGTAGAAAGCTTTTAACGGCTTATTCCCTTATTTTAATCGTTCCAGTGACCTTTGTTGCAGCTTTGTTTGTTTGGGTGCCGCCTCAGCTTGAGCATTTAGGATGGCTCGTGGGTGCTGGCGCTTTAACCGCCGTTGCTCTGTATGCAGTGAGCAGTGCTTTAGCTTATGCCGAAGTTTCATTTCTAGCCCCTTTTGATTGCTTTAGATTGATACTAAATGCTTCCATTGGGTATCTCATTTTTATGGAGTTACCACAATTATGGGCTATCTGGTTAATCTGTGGTTTACTGCTTATTCCAATTTCATCCCTGAAATTTCGGAATCATTAATCAGTCATACCTATTGTTTTGAAACAATGGCTTCAAACTCGTCTTTGGTTAAAGATTGCTTTTCAAGGAGTGCTTTGACCACTCTATCAAGTTTATCTTTGTTATCAAGCAACAGCTGCTTTGTTTTGGCATACTCAGTATCGAGTAGCTTTTTTATTTCCAGGCGGATTTCAGGGCTAGTCGCATTGATCGTCATATTGCCTTGATAGGTTGCTAAACCTCTGTCTTGGGAGTAGCCAATTTTTGTCACCAATTCAAAAGCAATTTGTGAGGCTCTATCTAAGTCGCTGGATATACCTGAAGTGATACCTTCGTATCCACGTAAGATTTCTTCAGCAGCTCTGCCACCTAAACTGACACTGATATTCGCCAGTAAAGTCTGGTAACTATGACTGAAACTTTCTTTGGTTGGCTGATAAATAGTCACGCCAAGTGTATGTCCTCTAGCCATAATATTAATTTTTTCAACAGTTCTGTTGCTTTCAGGCAATAAGTAAGCAATCAAGGCATGACCAGCTTCGTGATAGGCCGTCAGTGTGAGCTCTTCTTCGTCAACCACCTCAATAGATTTACTACCGATTAATATTCTATCTTTGGTTTCTGCAAACATGCGCAGCGTCAAAGCCTTTTCATCAGCTTTAACCATAGTAATGGTAGCTTCATTGAAAAGTTGTTTGATTTGAGCAGGGGACCAACCTGTGGTCATGTCTGCAATATCTTGAGGCTTAACAGAAGGGTGTACTTGATACTTTTTGAACAGTATTTCACTAATTTCTGCTCTTCCTTTATTGTCAGGGTAGGCAATTTCTATATGTCTATCGAAGCGACCAGGTCGAATGATGGCTGGATCAATGGAGTCAAGTAAGTTGGTTGCCGCAACAATAAAAAGTTGGCTGTTTTTATCTTCTTTAATGCCGTCAAGCTCAGCTAGGAGTTGATTGACAATTTCTTGGTTAATAACACCGTTTTGTCCAGTGGATTGTCTGTCTTGAACAATCGCATCAAATTCATCAATAAAGATAATCGTTGGAGATATGGCACGGGCTAACTTGAATAGCTCTCTCACAATGGGGGCGCTGTGGCCAATGTACATGCCCATTAATTCTGTGGCGGATAAGGAGATAAAGCTCACGCCAGCTTCTCCGGCGAGCGCTCTTGCTAGCATGGTTTTACCAGTTCCTGGAGGACCGTACAAAATAGCGCCAGTTGGTGCTGAGACCCCTGCCTTTTCAAGAGCTTCTTCATGTTTCATAAAGTAGAGGATATCTTTGAGCTCTTCTTTAGCTTCGGATAGTCCACCAACATCTGCAAAGGTAATTTTGACATCTTCAGGCAAAACGACCTCAAACTTGCTTTTCATATCCTGAGGTTGCTCTAAAAGATCTCTTTTATCTTGCAGAATCTGTGAGCGAGCATGCTCAAAAGAAGCCTCATCAATTTCACTTTTTTTAGCTAAAACAGCCTCAATAGCCCCTTTATTAAATAGTGCATTGATGCTTGCAGGCTCCCATCCCTGGAGTGCGTTTGAAAGCTTGCTGATATCAAGGTTAGGATCGACTTTGTATTTTGTCGACAAAAGATTCATGAGCTCGAGGCGCTCTTCGTTATTAGGGACACCCAAATAGATGTGTCTATCAAATCGACCTGGACGAGTGACAGCTGTGTCTATCTCATCAAGTCGATTGGTAGCAGCGATAATGATAAGTCCTTCATTAGCTTCATCATTGACACCGTCAAGCTCTACTAAAAGTTGATTGACGTACTCTAAAGTCTTAGAGTTTGGAGCTTGTCTTGAGGTGGCGATGCTATCAAACTCATCAATAAAAAGTACACAGGGTTTTTTAGATCTAGCGAGCGCAAAAACTTTACGCACAGTTTTAGCACCTTCGCCGACATAGCCCTGAAGAAATTGAGAGCCAGATGCTGAAACAAAATTAAGCCCAGATTCACCCGCAAAAGCTTTAGCAAGATGAGTTTTACCTGTACCTGGTGGGCCATATAGAATGATACCTTTGGGCATCGTTGCTCCAATATCGTTAAATTGTTTTGTGTTTTTAAGATATTCGACAAAAATGTTTAATGATTTTTTAGCATCAGCTAACCCAGCTACATCAGAAAATCTTGCTTTGATAGTATTTTTTGGAAAAAAATCGAAGCCATCAATGTTGCTCGGAGTATTCGCTGTGGCTAAGTTACTATTTGAGCTGTTATTGCTAGTTGAGGTTGATTTTGATGTTATGACTTCTGGCTGCGTATAAACGGGTGGCAAATCTAAGGCATCTTGAGTGCTGGTTACCGCCGCGACATCAATTTTCTTATTCTTTGCTGTCTTTTTCAGCTCCGATATAAAATCATAAATTTGATCAAAACTATGACCATGCAATATCATATTGACTTGATCTATACTCATATCTTTTGCGAAGGTGAAACCTGCTGTCAGCTGCTTAACCAGCTCTTTTCTCTCTGAGGGACTCATTTTTGGCAATTTAACCAAAGAACTTATTTTGGTAAATAAATCTGAATCATCTGTCGATTTATAAGGGGGAGTTATGATGGTATCAATATTATGCTGTGAGTCTGAGCTTATTAAAAGAGCTGTTTGCTTGTTCAATTTTAAATTTTTAAAAAGCATGAATATGGACATGACATCTGAGTGCCATATTTCATTGCTGTTTGAAAAATGAACATGAAGAATGTTTGTTCTATTTGGAAGGGACGTTTGAGAAACAAAGTCTTCAAAAATGGCTTTTGCATCATTACCAAGACTGCTTAGAACGTTACCATCTGTTTGAAATGAAATATAAATCCCATCAGTCTCTTTACGTTTGAGCAAAGCTAACTGCTTCGCTGTTTCGTAAGTACTATAAAGCACTTTAACTTGCTTTGTTGGTTCAATTTTTCCTTTAGGATCCCATCCATCAAGCAGGCTCTTCAATGTTTTAAAGTAGGCTATGTTTTTTATTTTATCAAGCTCGTTTGTCTCATCATCATCTTGGGTACTTGATGTCTTTTGATAGTTGTAATAGATTCTTGAGTCAGAGTTTACCGAAAAAGTTAACAGCATGACGGCAAGAATTAGGCCTGTTATAAATTTCAGTGGTTGGTTCTTGACATGATTACTCATTAAGTTAAACATCATTTGGACCCCAAGTTATCTTATTAATGTTAAGACATCTGGCCCAGAAGAAAGTTCAACTTTTTTGCCCTGTTTTTTTATTTACCCGCTTTAATTTGAAGGGTATGTTTATTACCTAGATGGTGATTAAATGTTTTGCAAATATCAGTGACCACTTTGCGAATAGCTCTATCTTCACAATGCTCGTGTTGAAGGGCAAAGTGTGTTAATCGCTCTACCCCTGAACTGGTTACAAGGGGTTGGTCTTCAGATGCACACTGATCTAAAATAGTCCTCATTTTAGCTGCAGCGATTTGTCTTGCAAGTCTAACGCGCTTATCATCTAAACTATAAACTTTTCTCGATAGGTGTGGCGAGAACTTCTCTATATCGGCTAAAGCTTGTTGTACTATATTATTCCACTGAGGGGGTTGAACAAATGGAAGACTTGGTATTTCTGTTAAATCTGTTAAAGGATAGCGCTCATCTGCTGTGAAGTAGAGGCGTGGGGTTGATGCCGTTTCAACCAACGGTTTGTTGCGGGAAGGGGGAGTATCGGGCATAGTTTTTTGAGACATATTCTCACGGTTTTCTTTGTGCTCTACGAAGTAAGTGTCGTAGCTATCATTTTGGACGAGCTCACTGCTATCTTTGTCATGGTTTTCTTTGTCATCTAAGGAGTAATCAACATAGCCATCATTTTGGACAAGCTCATGGCTATCCTTTGCGTCAGATTGTAATTGAACCGTTACAGGGGTTTCATAGCCATCATCTGTTATATTGATCGGTGGTTTGGTTACTTGTGCTTTAGGTGGATTATCCGATGGTTTGGTTACTTGAGCTCTAGGTGGATTATCAATCCTATCTTGTTTTTTCAATACATCTAGACACTCTAAAAATTTTGGATTAATGTCACTGGATGGGTCTTTGGCTTGTCGAAGAAGCTCTTGTTTGACTAAAGAAAACTGCATTTTCGCTTGCTCAGTGCTTAGACGTTTAGCTGGATTAGAGTGTATAAGTCCTTTTAGAGTACTTGCCATGAGCCAATCTGTATCAGATTTAATTTGACTGGAGTTGAGCGTTGCATTGAGAGGTATAGAGGCATTGCCAGTTGAGAGATCTTTGAATGTAAATCGGCCTCTTATATAAGCTAAGGATAGCCCTAGTTGATAAGCATCTTGGCTGGGACCATATTCAAAGGTTCCATCTTCCTTGGTTTGGGTATTATTTTTCTTTTTTTCTGTATGTTGCTTCAATTTTGTAGAAATTTCAGGAGGCGCAAAAGCACGAAAGCACTTTAAGCAGTGTCGTGTGTTATTGTTCGGCACAGCGAGACCTAAATCAACTAAATGGGCTTGTCGGGTTATTGGATCCCAGACAATGTTGTCAGGCTTAATATCACGGTGAATATGGCTAAGATTAAAGGCATTTACGTTGTCACATAAACTGATGGCCATGTCGAGAAATGTTTCTGTGTCGATATCTCTTTTTTTACCTTGCTCTTCACAAACATGATGTAATGGCTCACCCCAGACAAGTATTTGAGCTGCATAGTTTTCATATAAACCATCTTTTGCTTTTTCTAGATTAGCAAGTAACCGACCACTTTCTTGCAAAGTGTGGTTTTCAATAACAATACTGTTTTTCGTGTTTAAGTCTTTTGTTTTCTGAACTTTCACAGCAACAACTTCTTGAGTATCAAGATTGATCCCAAGAAACGTTTCACCAAAGTTACCTTTGCCTAAAGGATTTTTCTGATAAAGCGCGATGGCATTGCCGTCGTTATCAATGAAAACTGGCCAGTCTAAAATTGGCATATTATTTTGATCTAAGTGATCGGCCGGGTTGAGAAAAACACCCCGAAGCGGCTGCTTGTGGGTACTTCTTTGGAGCGCTTTGAGTTGAAGCTGGCGAACATAAAAGTTGGCTTTTGCGGAGAGTATCTGGCCTGTTCGGTTATACAGCATATTTTCTGGTATTTTATTATTTTCATTTGATTTATAGACAGGGAAGTTCGTATCTTCACCCTCCATATTGGGGTGATCAGATATATTCCTTCTAAAAAGGAGCATAATGCCTCTTTGAAACCAACGTTATTTAGTTAAATGTATCACAAAGAGGGCGGGTTGTGTTATCTATAAAAGTGCTTATACACCTATGCGATTAGGCACATTTAGCGTTGGTTATACCTTAAAGTTCATCGTCTTCGGTCGTTAAGCTTGGTTTCTGTGCTTGGAGGTGATCGAGCTCTACCTTTTCAATTTTAGCGAAGCGACCAGAGATTTTTTTGGCTGTTGTATGTACTTGCTCAACATCAACATTAGCTTGTTGAAGGTGTTTTGCAAGGTTATCCATGCGCTTTTCAAAGCGGTTAAAATCGCCAGAAAGATCTTTTAAATGCTTTTGAATGATGTGAACCTGCTCTTTAGTCGCTGAATCTTTTAAAACAGCGCTCGCTGTTGTCAAAATAGCCATCATGGTGGTTGGTGACGTTAGCCAGACTTTATGATGATAGGCGCTTTCAATCAGATCAGGGTAGTGGGCATGTATCTCTGCAAACACGGCCTCCGCTGGGATAAACATAATCGCGCCATCAGACGTTTCACCAGGGATGATGTATTTTTGGCTAATGTCTTGAATATGTTTTTTGATATCTTGTTTAAACTGAAGCTGAGCTTTTTGACGCTCAGAAGAGGGGAGACTGATATCACTTAGGACTTTATAGCTTTCTAAAGGGAATTTAGCATCAATGCTAATATGCCCAGAAGGTTTTGGCAGAAAAAGCATGGCATCAACACGAGTTTGATTGGCTAGCGTGTACTGTAAAGCATAGCCGTTAGGTGGCAAACTGTTTTGCAGAAGATGACTTAATTGAATTTCTCCAAAAGCGCCCCTTGAGCGTTTGTCTTGTAAAATTTCTTGTAAAGAAACCACATTGCTTGAGAGGTCGTGAATCTTCTTTTGGGCATCATCAATGAGCGCAAGCCGTTTAACAATATCTGTAAAAGTTTGGCTTGTTTTTTCAAAACCCTGTTGCAATTTGGTTTCTACTTTTTCACCAATTTGATGTAATCTTGTTTCGGTTGTTTGGTTCAGCTGCTCAAAATGCTGACCTAAGGTCTTTTGGTGACTGACCAGGCTGTCTTGGATTTGTTTTTGCAAAGCACCGATGCTTTCAATGAGCTGAACTTTGAGGCGATGCCCGCTGTTTTCTGTACGCTCTTGGTTTTGGTGCTCAAAGGTAGAGAGCAGAGCGTGAAGATCATTTTGAGATTTAAGTTGATTCTCATAGAGCTTATCTTTGAAGTTGGTTAGCTCCGACAGGAAAAGTTTGTTTGACTGACTTGCGTGGTTATCAAATTGGTGTTGAATTCTTAGCAAGAGAGCTTCGTTATCAAATTGCTCTGCATTCTTTTTAAGTTGGATGCCTTGTGATCTCTGATTATAAATGACAAAAATCAGGAGCGCTAAATTGATGATAAGAAGTGCTAGAGTGATAGATAACATAGAACTTGAAGCCATTTAACTTAAATTATAAAAAATGATATTTTACCATTGTTTGATTAAGCTAAGATATTTTTTAATCAGATAACAGATTATCTGGACTGTCGCCTTGCTCTTCAATAAGTTTTTTGAGCAATTTTAGCGCATTAGATTGTATTTGACGAACTCGCTCTCGGGTAATCCCTAAGTCTAACCCTGTTCTGTCTAGCGTTGTTTGCTCATAGCCTTGAAGACCATAACGTCTAAGTACGACTTCACGATGCTGTGGTGGCAAGTTATCAAGCCACTGACTAATGTTTCTCTGGAGATCTAATTGTGCAAAGGCACTTAAGGGATCCGGCGTTTCTTGATCGTCAATAAGCTCAACCATGGTTTTGGAAGTTTGCTCCAAGATAGGAGCATCTAGAGAAACTGTCCGCTCATTTAAGAGTAACATTTGCTCGACTTCCTTTTCTGGCTTTTCCATGGCATTGGCAATTTCATTGGCACTGGGCTCGTGGTCGAGACTTTTACTTAATTCTCTGGATGTTCTTAAGGTAGAGTTGAGTTGTTTAACTATATGAACAGGAAGTCTAACCGTGCGAGACTGATTCATGATAGCTCGCTCAACCGTTTGTTGGATCCACCAAGCTGCATAGGTCGAAAACCTAAAGCCTCTGGTTGGATCAAATTTTTCAACAGCGCGCATTAATCCTAAGTTTCCTTCTTCGATGAGATCGAGTAAGGATAAATTGGATCGGCTGTAGCGTTTTGCAATTTTAACCACCAATCTTAAATTGGATTCAATCATCTTGTGGCGAGACTTTTGGTCGCCTGCTTGAGCTTTTTTTGTATGGTATATTTCTTCTTCTCGAGACAGTAAGGGGTTGAGCCTAATATCTTTAAAGTATTGCTCTGTGAGATCAACCTGTCTTTTTAGACGATTGTCTACCGGCGGCTCCACAGCATGAAGTGCTTTGGCTGAATCATCTTCTTTTTCTTGTTTAGGCTGCTCTAAAACTTCTTGTTTCATGGCAGCTTGTTGGTTCCATTTATCGAACATGAGCTTCTCTTTTGTTTGATGAAAACCTGATACATCCTTTAAATCGGCGAAACTATGCTAGACTTTAACTATCACACCTGCTGTGTAACAATACAGCCCTTTTAAGGACTGCTTTTTAATGATGAAAGATGCGAAGATATCATGGGCCTTTCCCATTATGCTGGTCATTTATGAGACAGCAGCGTATCTTGCTAATGACATGTATTTACCCGCATTGCCTCGGATTGCAGACGACTTCAACATCTCCCAAGATATGGCTCAGTGGACATTAATGCTTTGGTTTATTGGCGCAGCTAGTATGCAGCTAGTGCTTGGCCCTATTTCTGATCGAGTAGGGCGTCGACCCATTATGCTCATAGCCCCGTTGCTGTTTGTTTTAGCAACCCTGGTTTGTGGCTTTACCACAGATATTTACGCGATGTATGTCGCCAGGTTTGTTCAAGGCATGTGTGTGTGTGCCGTTGGTGTTGCAGGCTATGCCGCCATTCATGAAACGTACGACACGCGAAGAGCTATCCAAATCTTGTCTATCATGGGATCTATCACCTTATTAGCACCATCACTAGGCCCATACTTAGGGGCAGTGACGATTCAATTCTTAGATTATCAATGGATTTTTCATATTTTGGCGATTCTAGGTTTATTGTCATTTTTTGGATTGTTGTACGCCATGCCAGAGACCAAGTTAGATAAAGATAAGCTGGTTATGGGCTCTATTCTAAAGGACTATTGGGCTATCTTAAGTCATCCCAAATTCTTTTTTATCACCACAACTTTTTGTTTACATTTTGTGGTATTTATTATTTGGATTGTAGAAAGTCCATTTATTATTCAAGAAACTTATCATCATTCCGAAATGCATTACGGCTTGATACAACTCATTATTTTTAGTCAAATCATGATTGGTAGTCAATTCTTAAGATTTCTCATCGTTCGATTTACTTCGTATCAAATGATTAATCTTGGATTAACGATATCTTTTATCGGAGGGTTGGGGCTCTTTTTAACTAACTTCTACTATCAAGAGTCACTCTACCTTAGTGTTGCATGGATGATGCTGCTTGCTTTTGGATCTTCTTTTGCTTTTGGGCCGCTCAACAGAGCTGCCGTTGACTCCATTAAGCTACCCATGGGCAAAAGGATGGCTGTTTTTTCGACATTATCTGGTTTGGCAGCAGTGGCTGGTACGGCTCTTGTCACGACATTCAATGACGCCACTCTTAATAACTTGAGTTTGTTAATTTTTGTGCCAACCTGTTTGTGCTCAGCTTTATGGTTCATGGGCAGGCGATTTTTTAAAGAGTAGAGAATCGTACGACTGATGACAGCGACATATCAAATCCAGCTCGAAATACTTTTAGGCACACCGTGCTCTATGGCTCTTTGTGGCAAAGACAAGAGATCTGATGTTCTTGACTTTTGGGCGGACTCTTCATCTCTTGATTTAAGAAAGGCATGAAGTGTCTCTTTAGCTTTAGTGAAATCATTGGTTAATTGTTGGCGCTGTTCAGGATCTGACCATGATCTTAATTCTTGCTCAATTTTACAAAGTCCTGCTTTGTAACTTTCGTAAATCGTTTCATCGTCAGGGTTTCTTGGATTGAAAAAATGTTGAAATGAATTTTGCGCTTCTTGATCATCTTTATCCATAGGCCAAGTATTAAGCTTTTTTGAAGCTTGTAAATAGAGGGCAATACCGCCACCCACACCAGCCACGCCACAAGCAAAATCAACTAAACCACCTAGACCAACAAAAGAAGCCATCATGCTAGGTATGGATCCTAACTTTAGAGAAACGTAAAGGGTTGTTGTTGTGATAAAAGTCCCAGCTGTGCGGCTTGCGAGTCGATTATAGTTTATTCGAGGCATCGTCAAATCCTTTTGAATCAATCACTAAATTTATCTTATCTGGTTTTTTCTGAAAATTGCAATGGTTTTATCATTCATTATCGCTGAGATTTTAACTAGTGTGTTTTTTAGGGCTATTCTACAAAAGTTGTTTATGAGGATAAAAGGTTACCAGTGAGTCATTTTAGTGTCGCAAGTTTCAATCAGCAAAAATAGTTTGTGACGATGAGTGTTCACTCTTTCATGCCGCCATCACTCAACCATTCATGAAAGAAAAACTTCCTTGTTATAGAGGCGATTCTTAGTGTTCTTTAGCGGCTTTTGATGCTAGATATGCCCCTTTTTGATGTGCCTTCTTATGGGCTGCGTTGGCTAGCTCTGCTCCAGACTTAGTTTCAGCATTTTCATTGAGACATTCATAACTCGAAGTTTCTGCTCATTGGCTAAAGGACCTTGTAGCATGGTTAAAATAATTTGTCTTGACTCTATGTTGCGAATTTTTGGATCAAGGTAACATTCAAGTACAAACTCTAACATGCTAATTTTAGAGCTTGGACATGCTTCTTCATCGACTAGGTGATCGTGTGAAAGAAGTGTCATGAAATCACTCAATAATTTTGAGGGTGCATCTGTCTCATCTAAATAGTCGTTTAGATTAATTCTAAAATCAATAAGTCTTCATTTAAAAAAACTATGACAGCTTCAAGTACCATCATGCAAAACTCATGATCAAGCAAGAGCTCTATGAAATCGATACGACGATCATCATGAAAAAGGTTGACTAAGTCAAACATAGAAGGCGTCGAGTTTCGTATCTTCTCTAAGCTGGCTGCTTTGCCATCTCTATGGTCGTTGCATCCATCGACTGGTTTTTGTTGTCAGCTTGTTCAGCAGCGCCATCCTGCGCTGAAGATGTTCTTTTGTATGAAGTTAGCATAATTGTTCCCCTTCAATTGATTCTATGATTTTCAACGTTACACGCTAAAAAACTGAAAGTGTTAATGAGTATGATTAATCATAAGTGTCAGGTGTTTGACTAGATATGGGGCTGGGTCATGCTTTGACCTATGGGTGGTTGTGTCGTTGAGTATTTTTTCCAATGACAATTCGGATTTAGATTCGGAGTCAGACTCAGGCTAGTTTGAACTTATGAGCGTTTTCTTTATGCTTGTCTATGAGATTACAGATCTCGACAACCCCTGATAAGTTAGAGCAGCTAGATAAAGAGCATAGTTTTTTACTTGAATTTTTCCCTTAAGCCTGTGAAGCTAACTTATCTCAAATTTTTTTATTCTTAGGAGACAAGGATGTCGAAGATATTTTTGTATGTAGCTAGCTCATTCATCATGGGTGCCTTTAGTAGCATGACGCTGGCACAAAATGCTAACACTGATATAAAACTTTTAGATCAAGTCAAAGCTAGAGGTTATCTCAAGTGCGGGGTTAGCCAAGGCTTGCCTGGTTTTTCTAATCCGGATGATGAAGGCGTATGGCGAGGATTGGATGTCGATCT
Source organism: uncultured Francisellaceae bacterium (assembly GCA_964351745.1). GTDB lineage: Bacteria > Pseudomonadota > Gammaproteobacteria > Berkiellales > Berkiellaceae > CAYNJF01. The sequence continues at coordinate 20,160 of CAYGPI010000018.1, read as the reverse complement.
ATGCCGTGCGGTAGCCAGTGCGACACTTGGAGATGCGTCTAAGGTACGCTATACACCACTATCTGCCAAGGAGCGCTTTACAGCATTACAATCAGGCGAGATTGATTTGCTAGCACGTAATACGACTTGGACATTTACTAGGGACGTCAGCCTAGGCATTGATTTTACAGGGATCCTCTATTTTGACGGTCAAGGTTTTATGATTAATAAAGCTTCGGGAGTTAAAAGTGTTAAGGAGCTAAATGGCGCAACCATATGCACGAATACTGGTACAACGACAGAGTTAAATTTGGCGGATTATTTTTCCGCCCATAACTTAGAATACGAGGTGTTGAGTTTTGAGAGCACAGACGAAACTTTAGCAGCGTACAAAACCGGTAGATGCGACGTATATACTACGGATGCTTCTGGGCTGGCAGCTCAACGATTAAAATTAGCAAACCCAGATGAGCATCTCGTTTTACCTGAAGTCATATCAAAAGAGCCACTAGCAACAGCTGTTCGCCAAGGTGATGATCAATGGGCAAACATCGTTCGTTGGACTTTATACACCATGATTAACGCTGATGAGCTGGGGATTAATTCAAATAATGTCGATCAAATGCTCACATCTAAAGTTCCAAATATTCAACGTGTTTTAGGGGCTCAAAAGGGTCTAGGTGAGCTCATAGGCCTCCAGGATAACTGGGGATACCAAATCATCAAGCAAGTTGGTAATTATGAGGAAATCTTTGAGGCCAATCTTGGTAAAAATTCACCCCTGAAGATTGAAAGAGGCATGAACGCATTATGGACCAATGGCGGCCTCATGTACGCTCCACCCATTAGGTAACTTCAATGTTTAAGTTATGGTATAGCCAAACTTTTAGGCTTATTGCAATTCAAGTTGTGCTGGCCACGGCGTTATGTTTAGTGGCCTTATCAGCCTTTCATAATGTGCAAACTAATCTTGAAGCCAGAGATATTCAATCTGGCTTTGGCTTTTTAGATAACACGGCCGGCTTTAATATCATCATGCATCTCATCGATTACGATGAAACCAGCCACTATCTTCAAGTTTTTTGGGTTGGGTTGCTAAACACTTTGCTTGTTTCTGTGATTGGTATCTTTATAGCGACTATCTTGGGATTCATCATTGGTGTTGGGCGTCTATCAAGCAATGGCTTGGTACGATTCTTAGCTGCTTGCTATGTTGAAACGATCCGCAATATTCCACTATTGTTGCAGATTTTCTTTTGGTATTTTGCTGTTTTACGAGCTCTGCCTCGACCTAAGGCAAGTTGGCAACTTTGGGATAGTTTCTTTTTAAATAATAGAGGTCTGTATGCTCCGAAGTTGTTTTGGACTGAGCATGCTCCCTGGTTGTGTCTGTTGTTCATAAGCGTTGCTGTTTTAACCTTTCTGGCACATGGGTACGCTAAGCACCTTAAAATAGTAACTGGCCGCCAGTTTCCTTTAACTAAGATCGCAGCTTTGGTAGGGGGCGGACTTATTGTCGTAGTTTTATTTGTTTGGGGCAGCCCAGTCTCCTCGTTGGGCTATCCTGAACTAAAAGGCTTCAATTTTAAAGGAGGGGTATCTTTAATCCCAGAATTTATAGCTCTAGTTTTAGCCTTATCGATGTATACGGCCGCCTTCATTGCTGAAGTCGTTCGCCTTGGCATTCAAAGCGTCGACCAAGGTCAAAAAGAAGCTGCTCATGCCTTAGGCTTGAGCCAACTCCAAACCTTAACCATGGTCATTATTCCACAAGCGCTTAAAGTTATATTGCCACCTCTCACGAATCAGTACCTTAATCTTGCTAAAAATTCCTCCTTAGCAGCAGCTATCGCATACCCGGATTTGGTCTCAGTCTTTGCTGGCACAGTCCTTAATCAAACAGGTCAGGCCGTGGAAGTGATTGGTATGACCATGGCTGTTTACTTGGTCATTAGCCTATCGATTTCAATGTTAATGCTCAGTTATGAAAAAATGACCGCCTGGGGAAAGGAATGAAAGTAGCCATCTTACTTAAAAAGCATTTGTTCTCGACATGGTATAACGGTCTCTTAACCGTACTGCTCTTGATCTTACTTTACCAAGTTATCCCGCCCCTCATGCATTGGATGGTTTTAGATGCTAATTGGGTGGGTAGCTCAAAAGCAGATTGCCAACAACCTGGGGCTTGCTGGCCCTTTATCACCCAACGCTTTTCACAATTTATGTACGGACTATATCCTGAGCAAGAGCGCTATCGTGTGAATGTTGCAGGATTGCTACTTCTGATAACTTTCGCCCAATGGTTTATTCCAGCATTAACCACTTACTGGAAAGCAGGGCTTTCAATCATCATCACAACGGTTATCTTGGTTTTATTGATTGGTGGTGTTTTTGGACTACCAGTTGTTGAAACAGCTTTATGGGGTGGGTTGTTTCTGACCATTGTTTTAGCCTTTGGTAGCATTGTTTGCTCCTTTCCCATTGCGCTTCTTTTGGCCCTAGGGCGCCAGTCCTCTATGCCTGTCACTAAAAGTATCTGCGTGACGTTCATAGAGTTTGTAAGAGGGGTGCCACTCATCACTGTTTTATTTATGGCGTCAGTGATGCTCCCAATGTTTCTGCCTGCTGAGATTAATCTCGATAAGCTGTTTAGAGCCTTTCTGGGGATTACCTTATTTCAATCAGCCTATCTTGCAGAAGTCATCAGAGGTGGACTAGTCGCCATCCCTAAAGGCCAATATGAGGCCGCCGACGCCCTAGGACTTAACTATTGGCAAAAAATGATTTTTATTATTTTACCTCAAGCCCTTAAAATCGTTATCCCAGGGATCGTCAATACATTTATAGGTTTGTTTAAAGACACAAGTTTAGTTCTAATCATCGGCCTTTTGGACTTTCTCAAAGTGGTTCAAACAGCCACACAAGATAGCGCCTGGCTGGGGACCAGCATGGAAGGTTACGTTTTTTGTGCCGCAGTATATTGGGCGCTTTGTTTTACCTTCTCACAATACAGCCGTCACCTAGAGCGCAAATACCATACAGGACATAAAGATGAACTTAGATAATCATATCTCCCAGGCCTCAATGATTTCACTCAAGTCAGTCAATAAATGGTATGGGGATTTCCACGTCTTAAAGAACATTAATCTTGAAGTCATGCCAAAAGATAAAATTGTTATCTGCGGGCCATCAGGCTCAGGTAAATCAACTTTGATTCGCTGCATTAATCGGCTTGAGAAACATCAGAAAGGCGAAATCTCAATCAATGGGACTGTCTTAGATGATAATTTAAAAAAATTGAGAGCCATTCAAGCCGAAGTAGGGATGGTGTTTCAGCAATTTAATCTGTTCCCTCATTTGACCATCTTAAATAACTTAACCTTGGGACCTATCTGGGTTAAAAATATGCCCAAAGATCAAGCCGAAGATTTAGCCATGAACTTCCTCAAAAAAGTACGCATCCCTGAGCAAGCTCACAAGTACCCAGCTCAGTTATCAGGAGGCCAACAACAAAGAGTCGCCATCGCTAGAAGCCTATGCATGCAACCACGAGTCTTACTCTTTGACGAGCCAACCTCAGCCCTAGATCCTGAAATGATTAAAGAAGTACTAGACGTCATGGTAGAGCTTGCTCTTGAAGGCATGACAATGATTTGCGTCACCCACGAAATGGGCTTTGCTAAACAAGTCGCAGATAAAATCATTTTTATGGATCATGGTGAAATTGTAGAGTCAAATTCTCCTGACAAGTTCTTTGATAACCCACAACATGAAAGAACCAAACAATTTTTAAGTCAGATACTTGAACATTGATCATGTAGATCAGCCTGTATTGCGTTCAGTAAAACGAGTATAATCTCCTAAATTTTTATCATGACGCAGGAGCACTTATGGCACTCACCGTAGACAAATACCCTAGATGGTATACCCCAGTTAAATGGTTACTTCCCATTTCCTTAGCGATGTTAGCTGCAACAATCGTAGCTACTGCTATCTTAGGCATACTACCCATACCTTTTGCCTTCGGTAAGCTTGCGTGGCTACCTGCTATCTATGCTTCTCTCGAAACTGGCAAAGCAGCAGCATTATTAATTGGAGCTACAGCATCAGTCGCCTCGATTGTTGGCTTTATGACTTCTTTCATTGCCCGCTCAACAATCTTGTTCCATGTCAATGAAACAATTGGGACGCAAGGCCAAAAGGCCCAAGAACAAATTGATGAACTTAATAAAGTGATTCAGTTCCAAGAAGAGCAAAGAAACTTAATGCGAGAAAAGAGTGCACACGATAACGCTTTGCATGAAACTCACCCAAGAGGAAGAAGGCCGATTATACCGTCTCTTTCACCCGATGATACTAAAGATAAGAAAAGTAAAAAAAATGACATCGAAGTTCTTTCGGGCTCCTTAAGCTCATCATCCAGTGAAGCAGAGCCAGTTGTTGAAGCGCCAGTAGCTAAAAGACCCGGTAGAAGAAGAGCCAAACAGTAAAAAATTGATAGTTGACTGGCTATTTTAGACCGATAGACGGTCAGTTATTACTGACAACTTACATTTTTTTCTTAAGGATATCTCTGTACGATTGCCGGACTATTAGCACATCTTGAAAAATAAGAACTAAGGTGAAAGGGATTGAGTCTTACTTTGTTTTTCAAAAGGTTATCGATTAAGTTAAATAGCTTTTTTGTTTAATTCTTGACAGTGAGTGATCGCTCACTTAAGATGTGCTTCACGTTAAAACACAAGAGAATATTTATGAAAAAACAAGATGAAGCAAAGGCGACACGCATAGAGCAGCCTCAATCAGGCATGGCATGGTTAAAGCAAAATCTTTGGCAAGATACTTCAGGATTTGTTTCTAGCCTAACAACTGTCGCATCTATTGGTTTTTCCTTCGCCTTTGGCTTTGAGCTAGCTGGCATGGCACTCATTGCTATCAGCACTGCAGGAGCTGCCTATGGTGTCTCAAGAGGCGTTGAGCTTGGTTATAACCTGTATGTCAAAGTCATGGCAGTTCTCGACTCTGCTCAGCAAGCCATCGATAATGTTAACCAAAAAGTGTCAGCCGTTAAAATTGAAGAACTTAATGAAGTCGTCGAAGGGGTTAAAGATCTTGAGGCCCAACTTAAGAAAATCTTAGTGAATGATGAGATTCAAGAGGATGGCATTCAGGATGTTCAAGCTATCCTTCATGACGTTCATGAAGCAGTTGGTAGGCTCAACCATGTTGCTGAAGAGATCAATGGCGACCTCATTGCTGATGCTAAAGAAGCTGTAAAAAATATCAAAGACATCACAGATAAAACAAATGATGAGATTCTTGAGGATGCCGCAGCCGTTATTAACCGGGTCAGCCTTTTATTTGGGGGCGGAGCTTTAGGCAGGCAGCCTGTTGTAGAAGCGGATGAACAAGAAGCTTCTGTGAGCGCTAGTCGAAGAGGTGGGCGTAGCAAACCTCGTGGAAAAACTCATTAGGATAGAATTAACCTAGAGCAGATGCTGTGGCCATTTGCTCTAAGGCTTGGCCTTCCTCAAAAGATTGTGCAAGCATTTCTGGGGACGCTAAGTTCTCTTCAGCTTGCGTTTGAGTAGCTACTGGAGCCTGATCAGCGTTGCTAGATAAAAGATCTGATAGTGAATGGCTTTCTAGATCTAGAACCTCTTGCTCTTCTATCGGCCTTGTCGCTAAAGTCACATCACCCAGTAAAATAGTTTCACCTGAGCTTAATGTGTAACTACTAAATCCATGAATGATATTGCCTTCACTTGTTTGTGATAGAGGATCACTTTCAAGGTTAAAGGATATGACATTATGCGCAGAAAGTGATGAAAACTCGCCGGCATCAGTGACACCGTTGGTATTTAAATCCTGCCAAATGCCAAATTGATCCCAAAGATCATCCTGGGCATCAAAGACATTATCTTGATTGGTATCAAAGACCAATTGTAGCCCCTGGAGATCGGTTTGAGCGTCTGGGTGATAATCTGCAAAGGCGATTTCACTGATGTCAGTGAATGCACCATTTCCATCTTTATCATACATAAGAAATCCATCACTTGGATCAACCCAGCCCATTTGGGACAATTGACCGTTAACAGTTTGGGTAACTTGTGATTCATCGATGGATAAAAGACTAATCGTGTTATCACGATTTAGATCTAAGACGACAGGGGCCGAGCCTTCATAAGCTCCGTTCACTGTAATAGTAATAGTGCCATAACCAAATTCAAGCCCATCAAAGATTTCAACGTAAAAGACTTCATCATCTGATTCTCCGCCATCAAGACTACTTAGTAAGATGCTACTTTCATCTATCGTGTATTCCCAGAAACCATCTTCATAAATTAGGAGAACACCGTAAAAACCATCAATGTCTACAGGGCTCATATCTCCTTCTGTTATCGTTGCTGTATCGCTACTGTCATGAAATAAGTTAAGAATATAGTTATCTGGCCCATCTGGATCAGTTGGGAAGATGTTACCATCATCAAAATCCTCAAAGAATGGTCCAATAAAATCATACTCATCAACGGATCCTGTACTATCTTGCACAGTTGGAGCTATGTTTCCAGCAGGTGGTTCGGGTGGTGCAGGTGGGGGAGTTTCTTCTGGCATCGGCAATTCATCATCAGGCTCTTTTGTGATAGAAACTTCTTCTTCGCCAACTTCAAATTTTACGGAGATTGAAATCTCTTTTTCCTCAGAGATTTCATCTCCCTCATCTCCAAAGTCAACTTTGAATACAGTGAGTGTAGAAGCTTGGCTTTGCACTAGACCAAAGTCTTCAACAGCGTCATCTTCTTCAGTATTACCATATGAAACTTTGACAGGAACATTAAACAGCCCCTCAAAGGAGATTTCTAAAAATCTTTCCTCGCTTGTTGGAAGACCTTCATCACCATGCTCAATAATATGGATATCTTCGCCATGTTGGACATAAACAGGCTCTGCAAATAAAGCCTCAAAACTTAAGTCCAAAAGTTGATCAATGGCATGATAGTCAGTCACTGCAGGCTGCGCAGCAGCTGCGTTTTGATTCAACGTTTTAGTGTTTGCTGAAGAAATCATATTCAACCTAATACAGTATATACAACGTTTCCGCTGCCTTATTCATTCTTCCAAATTAAGCCATTTAAGCGGGGTTGGGTATTGTACTAAAGGACTAAATCTTAAGGTTTAACTGGTCAAAATGCCGGTTAAAGCGTTTTAGGTAAGCAATCGTGTAAGTAAAACAGTTTTCTTTTGGTTTTTGGACTCAAATTTGCTATCTGTGTAGATATCTCATGTGGCTCTTGGAGCGTCACTCAACGATATAACTGCTCATGAGACTTGTAAAAATAATCAGAGTAGGATGTCCAGTTAAAGTAAATTTATATGAATTTGTTGGCTTCTTTCAAGCATAACTTACGACCTTTAGAATAATGAGAGAACCCGGGAAGTTGTTGCGTCGCAGCTATAAAATTTAGGCAAAGTGAGTAACTCTTCATTAAGATTAATGCTATGTAACCGATAAGGGAATACGATAATTACTATCTGCGGATCATGTTCAAGCAAAGTATATATTTAGCTATTCTAATGGTTATTCCACAACTAGCTCAAGCAGTTCCATTGCCTGAAATGGACTGTTTGATTGAGCCTAATATGGTCATCGAGCTGAGCAGCTCTGTGAATGGCGTTATTGATGAGATCTTTGTGAAAAGAGGGGATAAAATTTCAGCAGGACAAACTTTAGTCCAGTTGGAGAATTCTGTTGAAATGGCCAACCTCTTGCTTGCTCAAGCAAAAGCTGATTATTCTCAAGACATAGAAGCGGCAGATCTCCAGATTAAATATACCAACACCAAACTACAAAGAATGGCTAAGCTCTATGCCAAAAAAGTCATGAGTGTTGCTGAGCAGCAGGATGCTCAAAATGAATCCAATATCGCTCTCATCAACAAAAAAAGAGCTGTTCATGCGAGGCAAATGGCAAAACTTGAGCTAATAAGAGCAAAAAAAGCACTAGATCGCTTAGTCATTAAAAGCCCCGTAGACGCTATTGTGGTAGAAAAATATTTGTCTAAAGGAGAGGCTGTTGAGGAGAAGAATATACTTCAAATTGCAGAAGTTAACCCTCTTAAAGTCGAAGTGATAGTCCCCGCAGAGTTTTTCGGTGAAATCAAAACTGGTATGAAAGCCATACTCACGCCAGAGATCAAGGTGTCTTCAGTAGAAGCTGAAGTGACCATGGTTGATAAAGTGATTGACGCCTCAAGCGGCACTTTTTATGTCAGACTTAGGCTGCCAAATCCTACACATTCGTTGCCAGGCGGACTAAAATGTAAAGTTATTTTTGATAATGGTGAATCTCCACTTCAACAAGAAATGATACCTCTTTCAGAGTATGAGTAACTCGAGTCTAAACATAGATTCTAAGATATCAGATAGAAATACGTAACGTTGGTTAATTAGAAGTATGATATTAACACCGCCAGTTAGATTAACACTTGGGCTTATAATGATGGCTATCAGCGTCTTGTTGATTGCGGACATTTTTGGCTTGACTAAAGATGAAACGAAAGGGATTATTCAGGCTAGAATTCAATTTAGTGAGTCACTTGCTCTCCAAATTAGTAAAGATGCAGCACAAGGCTCATATGGCGAAATTGAAAGAAAAATTAAAACGCTAGTTAAAAGAAAAAAGGAAATCCTTAGTGTCGGTGTTAGATCAGGCAATGGGGTTTTACTTTATTCAACGTCAGAGCATAAGAAGCTTTGGACTCAAAAGCACGATGAAAAATTTAGTACCTCAAGCCAAATTAAACTATCTATCTTCAAAGGCAGGCAACTATGGGGAAACCTAGAAGTTCGCTTTAAACCAATTTCAGTCTTTACCATATTTGGCTTCCCAGTCGAGCGGATAGTTCTACTTATTGGATTCATCGCTACAGCCATGTTTATTCTGTTTTTGACGTTTCTAAGAAGATCGCTTAAACATCTTGATCCATCAAGCGTTATTCCAGATCGGGTACGATCAGCCCTTGATGTGTTGGCTGAGGGCGTTGTTATTATTGATAAAAACGATAACATTGTTTTAGCTAATATCGCGTTTTCTAAAAAAATTGAAATGGATCCGAGTAAGTTGACAGGCAAGAAAATATATAACCTTCCGTGGGTTATTGGAGATGAGAAGAAAAACAAATTTGATTATCCCTGGAAGCATGCGGCGAGTACTAAAGAGTCAATCAAGGGCACCCAAATAAGTATTTACTTGCCAGACGGTAGTATTTGTAACTTTGAAATTAATTGCGCACCGATATTCGATGAAAACAATAACGCAAGAGGCGTTTTGTCAACCTTTGATGATGTCACAAAACTAGAAAAGAGAAATAGCCAATTGCAGGAAATGCTATCCATGCTGACAGAATCTCAAAAGGAAGTTGAGAAGAAGAATCAAGAGCTGGAAATACTAGCAACGGTCGATCCTCTTACTTCAGTACTTAATCGCAGGGCATTTTTTGATCTGCTAGATAAGTCTTTCAAGAGGGCCAAAAGAGAAAAAAATCTAATAACCTGTATGATGCTAGATATAGATCACTTTAAAAATGTAAATGATACTTACGGTCATCAAGTGGGTGATGATGTGATTAAAACCCTAGCCGCTACTCTCAAAGACACAGTACGAGAAAATGATTATGTGGCAAGATATGGTGGCGAAGAATTCTGCATATTAGTGAATTCACCCATTGAGGTTGGTTTAGGGTTGGCCGAAAGGATAAGAGTTCTCATCACAGATTTAGAGTTCCATGATGCGTCAAAGAATAGAACAATCAAAGTGTCTTCGAGTTTTGGTGTTGCACAGATTGATGACACGATCAATACACCGGAAGAGCTGATTGAGCGTGCAGATAAAGCCTTATATCATGCAAAAGAAACTGGTAGAAATAAAGTTGTACAGTGGTCAAAAGAAATTCTAGTTAATACACAAGATGAGCCACATAAAGAAAGAGCTTTAAATACAAATGAAGACGCCGTCACAGCGCTACCTTTTCGATCTGTTTTCATAGATAATGTCAAATCACTTATAACAGAAGCAGAATCCTCAAAAGAGAACTTTGCTTTAGTTTTTCTCGATATTAATATGTTTAAACGAATTAACAATACGTTTGGGCATGACTTTGGTGATAAAGTTTTAAAAGAAGCAAGTCTTCGCATATTAAAGAGTGTTCGTAAACATCATGGGGTATCTAGATTTAGAAAGAGTTCAGTAGATAATGCGAATCTATCACGTATAGATGGAGATGAGTTTGGGTTTGTCATTTATCCAATACTTTCTATTGACAAGCTTGAAGCTACGATTAGTCGTGTTATCAATGATATTTCAGCGCCGTTTAATTTGTCAGGTTCTGAATTTCATTTATCGTGCTCGATAGGCATTAGTTTGTTTCCTAATGATGGTCATACAGCCGAAATGCTTTTTAAACATGCTGAACTCGCGATGTATGAAGCTAAGAGTTTAGGCAAAAACAAATTCCAATACTATGCGAAAAATCTTGATACGACAACGGCTGAGCTTTTACAGCTCGAGTATGATTTGCAGCATGCTTTAGATAATCAGCAGTTTAAATTGTATTACCAATCAAAGATAGACTCTAAGACATTAAAAATTACTGGTTTTGAGGCACTCATTAGATGGGACCATCCTAACATTGGGATTGTTAGTCCTGCTCAATTTATTCCGTTAGCTGAAGAAATCGGTCAAATTAATGCGATTGGGTACTGGGTTATACATCAGGCTTGCTTAGACATACGACGCTGGCTTGATATGGGATATAGTGACATACATGTTTCTGTCAATATGTCGATTTTACAGTTTAAGCAAGCAGATCTTTTTGAGAAAATCGTCAGTATTTTAAAGAAAACAAAAGTAAACCCCTCACACCTGGAAATTGAAATTACAGAAAGCACTCTTATGGAGAATATGCAGTCTGTGGTTCAAACTTTAGAGAAGCTACATGCTATTGGGCTTCGAATTACCATAGATGATTTTGGTATTGGTTACTCATCCTTTAGTTATGTTAAACGGTTCCCAGTTGACACCTTAAAAATTGACAGGTCATTCATTCAAAATATAAGCACAGACAAAGATGATATTGAGATCGTGACCGCTGTCATTGCCATGGCACAAACCATGAAGTTGAGAGTTGTGGCTGAAGGCGTAGAAAACCTAGAGCAAGTATACATATTACAGAAGCTAGGTTGTGACGAAATGCAAGGGTTCTACTTTTCTAAACCTATTGAATATGAAAGAGCAACAGTACTTCTGTCTCATGTGATAGATAAGCATACAGCTAGAAAAAAAGGCCCTAAGCTAGATGATTCTGAGCAAGCTATGTGATCATTAGTTCATGTTAAGTGAGTCATGATTCAATAATCCTTTATTACTTCCAATGGTAGCCGATAAAAATCAAGTAGCTTTGCTTTTGTTGGCACTTTGGCCCTTACTTATTTGTCAAAGTCATGAGAGTAGAGACTAAAATTAGGTAAATTCTTACAGTAGGCCTGGTGATGGATATAAACTTAGACTGGAAATATAGTCTAAACCAACAACGCGAATCAGCCAGCTTAGATCAATTATTAGTTATTTTTGAACTCTTAAGCTTTGTTCTTGAGCAAGATAATTTTGAAGGTAGCGTCACGGCGCTGGCTACAAAAATGACTGAATGTTTTGATTGTACTCGAGTGAGTATAGGTTGGTTAGTCTCAAACCACACTCAAATCGTGGCCATGTCACATCATGCCCATTTTGATGATAAAACAAATTTTGTGCGAATGATCAGTCTAGCGATGAGTGAATGTATCGATCAACATTCAACCATTCAATACCCACAACCCCCTGATGCCCCTGCTGCTTTAACGCAGATGCATGCTCAATTAGTGAAGGAAAGTGAGACATCTTCAATTTGCACTTTTCCACTGCTATGCCATCGAGAAATAGTTGGCTCTATTAGTTTTGAAAGAAATGAGAGTCGACCATTTGATGCGAAGTGGCTAGAAGTGTGCGACATGGCATGTGGTCTAATTGGGCCTATTTTACAATTCAAAAAGCAAGATGAAAGATGGATTGGTGCTAAAATTAAAGATGTCATGGCGACCCATGTGAAGCACCTGATTGGTCCTAAATATTTGGTTGCTAAGTTGATTGTCACACCATTAGTTCTAATCATCTTAAGTAGTTTTGTCATATCTGGCGACTATCAGGTGACTGCACGAGCCAAGCTAGAAGGCAGTGTGCAAAGGGTTATTTCATCGCCTGCAGCTGGATATATTGCTCAGAGCTATGTTAGAGCCGGCGACGAAGTCTTGGAAGGCCAGCTGCTTGCACAATTAGATGATTCAGATTTAAAGTTGGAGAGCAAAAAATTAAAATTTGAACACCGTCAAATTTCAAATGAGTATAGGGAAGCTTTAGGAAAAAAAGACAGATCTAGTGCCTCAATTTTATCATCTAAAATGAAACAAGTGACAGCCAAAAAGGAACTAGTCAGTGCCCAGCTCAAAAGGATCCAATTTAGAGCTCCTTTTAAAGGTATTATTATTGAGGGAGATTTAAGTCAAACCTTAGGGGCTCCCGTAGAAAAGGGGCAGGTTCTATTTAAACTGGCTCCACTAGAATCGTATCGTATCATCCTAGAAGTTGATGAGAGAGATGTCACTGCGATTAACAATAGTCAGCAGGGGCATATTGCGTTATCAAGCTTTCCCAATGATAAGATTCCTTTTAAAGTTAAACAAATCACTACTGTCTCTAATGCACAAGGCGGGCAAAATACATTTAAAGTAGAAGCTGAACTTTCTGAAACAAGGCAAGCACTTAGACCTGGGATGGAAGGTATTGCGAAAATAAATGCTGGGAAAGCACCATATTTTTGGATTTGGACGCACTCATTTTTTGATTGGCTCAGCTTAAAGATATGGCAGTTGGGGGGATAGATTGTGTCCACTTCAATTTTTAGCAACCATTGGTATAAAGTTTCGAAGCTTATTCCTGAACTTAAGAAAAATGCTTTTCTAACCAGGCACGTTTATCGTCATCGTGTATGGTATGTCATTGAAGATAAAACATCTGGAAGAGTCCACCGATTTAATGAAAAAGCATATGAAGTGATTGGCTTGTGCGATGGCCAAAGAAACATTCAAGAAATATGGGGTCTTACCAACTCCAAATTAGGCGATGACGCTCTAACTCAAGACCAAATGATTGATTTATTTTCAAGGCTCTATCGTTCAGACTTGTTGATCAGTAATGCTCAACCAGACTACGATGAAATTATTGAGAGAATCCAGGCTAGAAAAAAAGGGAAGTTGACTGAAAAATTAATGAGCCCTATGTCGCTTAGATTCTCACTTTTAGATCCAGATCACTTTTTAGATAAAACCATAAGGTATGTTAATTTTGTTTTCACCAAAACTTTTGCTGCTGTATGGCTGATGACAATACTGCTTGCGTTTGCCATGATGTTGAGTCACTGGGGAGAGCTTACCAATAATGTGACGCAGCGAATGTTTAGCGCACAGAATCTAATGATCCTTTGGGTTATTTATCCATTAGTAAAAATTCTTCATGAGTTAGGCCATGCTTATGCCGCCAAAAAATGGGGTGGTGAAGTCCATACTATGGGATTTGTTTTGCTAGTTCTCATACCATTCCCATATGTAGATGCTTCAAGCGCTTCTAATATTAGTGATAAATACAAGCGTATGGTGGTTGGTGCCGCAGGGATGATGGTGGAGTTGTTTTTGGCATCAATAGCTCTATTCGTTTGGCTGATTGTAGATTCCATTTTTATACAAACAATATGTTTTAATATCATGATGATTGGTTGCGTAAGCACCTTAGTGTTTAATGGCAATCCACTTATGAAATATGATGGATACTATATACTTTCTGATTATATCGAAATTCCAAATTTAACAGGAAAATCAAAACAATATCTTGCATATCTGGCAAAGCGATATCTTTTTAAGTTGAATCACAACAATGGCTTTGATGCAACAACTTCAGAAAAGGCGTGGTACCTAAATTATGGCATTTTTTCTTTCTTATATCGGATAAGTGTCGTTTTATTGATAGCAGCTTTTGTTGCTCAAAAATTCTTTGTGTTTGGTGTTGTCTTAGCTATATGGGGTATCCTTACACAGATTGTTATACCACTCATTAAGCAGCTTCACTTTTTGTTTAGGAGTCCTCAGCTTGAGAGACAGCGTTCACAATCTGTCACGAAGGTTTTCTCATTCGCTTTTATTCTCTTTATATTTGTATCGTTTGTGCCTCTTCCCGAATACACTAAAGCAGAGGGTGTCGTTTGGTTGCCTGATGATGCTGTGCTACGCGCTGGATCTGATGGATTTGTTTCCAAGCTTTATAAGCGATCCTCATCAAAGGTTTTAAAAGATGAAGTCATCGTCCAGCTAGAAGAGCCCAGCTTAACAAAAAGAAATGAGATTTTGCTTTATGAGTTAAAGGAAGCCAAGGCCAAATGGACAAATAAAAGAACAGAAAGTACAGTTGAGACATTGAAAGAAAGAGAAAAAGTGAATTTGGCACAATCAAAGTATGCGCATGGTCTTGAGAAACAAGTCAAACTTGACGTCAAAGCTCAATCTTCTGGGAATTTAATACTACTGAACCAACAAGATCTCATTGGAAGCTACAAAAAAAATGGCGATGTGATTGGGTACATTATTGGTGAAAGCAAGCCAGTCATAAAAGTCTCTATACATCAGAATGATATGGGATTGATTCGCTCAGGAGTGAAAGACATCGAGGTTCGTAGTATTCACAAAGTTTCAAAAGTTATGCACACTACGTTGCTGAGGGAGCATCCAAATGCCAGTCATTCTTTACCGTCAAATGTTTTAGGTACGGAAGGTGGCGGGAACATAGATATCAATTCAGAAGACAAAAATGGGACGCAAGCTCTTGAGCTTTTTTTTACTTTAGATTTGGCCTTGCCACAACATGAGCAGCCGTTCTTAGGTAGTCGAATGTATGTTAGATTTTATCATGGAAATACGCCTTTGCTAACCCAGTGGATCTCAAAAATGCGTCGGATCTTTATGAGGCAATTCAATGTCTAGTCGCTATTTGAAACCAGGTCACATTATGGGTAACTATCCTGAGCGTAGCGAAGATGATGCGCCTGAATTTGAACGAAAAATTAGACACTTTTTTAGAAAAGGGCAGTATGTGTTGTCGACGAGAGCTAATGAGTTAGATACCTTCGCGAAGATGGTTAATCAATTTTCAGAAGCTTTTCTAGAGCTTAATGAACATGAGGTTAATCATACCATTTTGGAACTCAAATATCTGTTATCTCGTGATGGTTTTATACCCCCACATTGCGCAAAAGCATTTGCTCTTATTAAAGAAGTCAGTGGTAGGGTTATAGGTCTTCGTCACTTTGATTCACAACTTAGAGGTGGTTGGGTCATTTTACAAGGCCGGTTGGCAGAAATGCAAACAGGCGAAGGTAAAACTCTAACAGCAACTTTGGCAGCTGCAACAGCGGCACTTGCTGGCGTGCCTACTCATGTTATTACTGTTAATGAATATTTGAGCGAAAGAGACGCAGAAGTGATGAGGCCCTTATATGAGGCTTTGGGCTTGAGAGTTGGTTTTGTAGGCGCTCGAATGAGCCCCGTTGAGAAAAAAGAGAATTACGATAAAGATATAACTTACTGCACTAACAATCAGGTTGCATTCGATTATCTTCGTGATCAAATGACGATGGGTCAGAAAAAAGGAAAGCTGGGTAGGTCTTTTGATAAATACAATCAGAAATTCAATAAGCAACCAATTATGTTACGTGGCCTATGTTTTGCCATTGTTGATGAGGCTGATAGTGTTCTTATTGACGAGGCAAGAACCCCTCTGGTGATAGCGAAGGATCATAACAATCCTATACAGCAAACTGTCTATAAAGAAGCTTTACAGGTAGCAAGGAAATTGCATGTCAATGTTGATTTTAAAATTGATAGATCGTTAGGCACTAGCGTTTTAACAAAAAAGGGCATGAAAACCGTACAGACGTTAACTGAGCATTTGTCAAATCTATGGAGCTCTGCAAACCATAGGAACACATTAATGATGCAGGCACTTAATGCTATTTATTTGTATTTAAGAGATGAACAATACCTAGTGAAAGATGATAGGGTTCATATTATCGACTCAAATACTGGTAGATTAATGAGTGATAGAAGCTGGGAGCGCGGGCTTCATCAAATGATTGAATGTAAAGAGAATTGCTTAATAAGTGGTTTAAAAGAAACCTTGGCTCGTCTTACGTATCAACGCTTTTTTAGAAGGTATTTGAGATTGTCAGGTATGAGTGGAACAGTCAGAGAAGTTGAGGATGAGCTTATTTATGTTTACAACCTCAATGTTGTAACTGTTAAAACCCATAAGCCTTGTTTGCGCACGTCTTTAGGAGATGTCACTTATAAAACAATGGCGCAAAAAAATGATGCCGTTTTAAGTAGGATTCTAGAAATACATAAAACTGGCCGCCCAGTCCTAGTAGGGACCTGCTCTGTAGGGGATTCAGAACTTTTGGGGGATTTGTTGACAGATAATCAAATACCTCATCAAATACTTAATGCTCAACATGATGATATTGAAGCTTCCATCATTGAAAAGGCTGGTGAGTATGGAGCGGTCACGATAGCAACTAATATGGCTGGAAGAGGAACTGATATCAAAATTTCTGAGGAAGTCTCAAAGCTTGGAGGTCTGCATGTTCTTGCAACTGAGAAGAACGAGCTTGGCCGCGTCGACAGACAGTTATATGGACGTTGCGCACGACAAGGTGATCCCGGTAGTTATGAGTGCATCGCAAGTTTAGATGATAGCTTTTTTGTGCACACTTTTCCTTTATGGACTTTAAAAATCGTACGTGCCTTTGGATTTAAAGAGAGCCCCGTCAACCAAAAGTTTGCTTTACTGCTTATAAAAGTTGCCCATCATTGTACCGAGTACAAATACAAGAAAATGAGGCTAAACATGATTCGCCAGGATAAAGCACTCAGTAAATTACTGGCCTTTACTGGGAAGTTAGAATGATGAGGTTATACAGTCACGAGGATAAACTTATATGCTAAGTATTTAGCAGCGGGTTGTTCCCTAAAGGTTAATATAAAAGGGTCATATGAAGAAAGATAAATCAGATGCCGTTTTTGAGGAATTAGAGCAAAGGCTACTTTTTTCAGCTGATATTGATTCTCAGTTTCTTAATGCTGATGTGGAAAATCTCTATGAGCAGGAACTTGATGCTCACCTTTTGTTAGAGCAATATGATAATAACGCCTCTGATACACTGGTGCAGTTTGATAGACATGAGCTAGTCATCATAGATCCCAGTGTTGAGAATTATAATGCATTTATTGAGGAGATAACCTCCCAAAATACAGGTGATAGGACCTATGAGTTTTTTATTCTAGACTCAAATAGTAGTGGCGTTGAGCAGATATCAAGCGTTTTAGGTCAATACCAAGACCTAGATGCGATCCACATCATTTCTCATGGGGATGAAAATGGCGTATTTATTGGTAACACAGACTTAAACCTTAATACTGTTGGTGAACACACGGAGAAGTTGATTAATTGGCAAAGTTCGTTGGCGATAAATGCTGATTTGATGTTTTATGGTTGCGATGTCGCGTCTACTTATGAAGGTCAAACTTTCTTACGATCAATGTCTGCTCTCACTGGTGCGGATGTTGCTGCGAGTAATGACTTGACAGGGCCTGAAAGTTTGGGTGGAGATTGGGAGCTAGAGTTTAATCACGGCGATATTGAAACTAAACTCATCGTTTCTGAGGAATTCAAGTCTTCATGGGAGCATACATTAGCTCTGTCTACGGTAAAAGATGAGTTTAATGGAGCATCTTATGCCGGAAATGATGGCACAGAGTTATGGATTAGTGACTGGGTAGAGCTTAACGATGATGGCAGTGCTACTAGTGGAGCTGTTTCAATCCAAAGTAATACCCTAGAGCTTCATAATCGAGACGGAGGAAGTCTTCCTAGTATAAGTCGACAGGCCGATCTCAGTGGTGCAAATTTTGCTACCTTAACTTTTGATTATACAGGGTACGGAGAAGCTGCTCTGGACACTGTTTTGATTAAGGTCTCTAGTGATGGCGGAGAGAACTTCGTATTGCTTGAGTCAATAGATGTTGTTGGAGATGTAAGTGGCTCTAAATCATATGCTCTTGATAGCTCTATTGTTTTAACAAATGATGTAGCTATACGTTTTACAATTGCTGCTGGTTTTGAAGATACGATTCAAGAAGTCCATTTTGACAATGTGACAATTACTCATGATGCAAATAATAATGCTCCTATAGCATCTAACCAGGTTGTTGTGAGCAGTGAAGATGCTAGTTACGTTTTTACAGCTGATGATTTCAACTTCTCTGATATCGACGATGATACACTTATTCAAATACAAATTACTTCTCTTGAATCTGTTGGCAGTTTAAAACTCAATGGTGTGGATGTTACACTTAATCAAGTTATTGCTAAAACAGATATTGACGCAGGACTTCTTACATTCACTCCAGTCACTAATGAGAGTGGAGATTCTTACGACAGTTTTAACTTTAAAGTTTCTGACGGGGTCACATTTTCTGATGTCAGTTATAGTATGTCAGTCGATATTACGCCAGCCAATGATTTGCCAACAGCAGCTGGTAATACGATTGAGATAGATGAAGATGTTACTTATGTGCTTTCAGCTAGTGACTTTAACTTTTCAGATATTGATGGTGATACACTCTCGCAAATACAAATTACTTCACTTGAAACTGCAGGAAGTTTAAAGTACAACGGCGCTCATGTGACCTTAAACCAAGTCATCACTAAGGCTGACATTGATGCAGGGCTACTGATATTTGTGCCGAGCCCTGATGAAAATGGCGTGGCTTATGATAGCTTTGACTTTAAAGTGCATGATGGAAGCAGCTATTCTGCTTTAAGTTATAGTGTGTCGTTTGATGTTAATGCTGTTAATGATCCTTTAATCGGAGGTCCAAGTACTGTTACCACAAACGAGGATACAGCCTACACCTTTGTTATTAATGACTTTCAAACAAATCTTCTTGATGCTCTATTAATAAATAAAATTAGGATTACTTCTCTGCCAGGTGCGGGTAGCTTAGAGCTTAATGGTGTCGCGGTCACTCTTAACCAAGAAATTCCAATAGGAAATATTGGTGCTGGCATGCTCCAATTTATCCCAGCAGACAATTTGAATGGTGATAACTATGCTAGCTTTAATTTCAGAGTTCATAATGGATTGCTATATTCACTCTTACCTGCGACTATGACGGTTGATGTGACGCCGGTCAATGATTTGCCAACAGCAGGTGCCAATACCGTTGTCACGAATGAAGACACATCTTATGTATTCGCAGCCAGTGATTTCAACTTTGCTGATATCGATGGCGATCTTTTAGCCCAAATTCAAATCACGACTCTGCCGGTGGCAGGTAGTTTAGAGCTCAATGGGGTTGCCGTTGGTCTTAATGATGTCATTTCTAAAGCAGACTTAGATGCAGGGTTGTTACAATTTGTGCCAGCCGCCAATGCTAATGGCGTCTCTTATGCAAGCTTTGATTTTAAAGTGCATGATGGCAGCGTGTACTCAGTTGCCGCCTACAACTTGTCAGTGGACGTCACGGCTGTCAATGACGCACCCACAGCTGGTGCCAATACAGTCGTTACCAATGAAGATACAACTTATGTGTTTGTCGCCAGTGATTTCAACTTTGCTGATATCGATGGCGACCTTCTAACCCAAATTCAAATCACAACTTTACCTGTGGCAGGTAGTTTAGAGCTTAATAGCGTGGCCGTTGGTCTCAATGATGTGATTTCTAAAGCAGACCTAGATGCGGGCTTCTTGCAATTTGTGCCAGCCGCCAATGCCAATGGTGCCTCCTATGCAAGTTTTGATTTCAAAGTGCATGATGGTAGCGCATATTCGGTTGCTGCTTACAACTTGTCGGTCGATATTACCGAATGGAATGATTTGCCTACAGCGGGCGCCAATACAGTCATTACTAATGAAGATACAGCTTATGTCTTTGCCGCCAGTGATTTCAACTTTGCTGATATCGATGGCGATCTTTTAGCCCAAA